>DATDRD010000056.1:0-8503 GCA_035291925.1 Anaerolineales bacterium | reverse complement strand
TGTCACTTTTTGCTCAAACCCTCTGATATTGCACGACATCCACATTCCCAAGGATCGCCAGTACGCTCTCATTCAATTCGTGGTTTTCAACAACGATTTTTCTGTATCGCATTTCAGGAATCACTTACCTTCACGTTCCCGTTTGTCAACGAAATCTGTATTGCCATCCCATTTGAGTCGGATAAAAGCACACCCGCAGGGGCGGCTGGCGTCTCACGAAAACGGATCGGGGATTGGCCGCGGGCTTTGGCGCGAAAAACAATCTCAAATAGCGTACCGCTGCCATTCGCTGGCGGGCGGTTGATTTGTGCCACGGCATAATCAATGGTGCCAGCGGCGTTATCGAAGGTATTTTGGATGACAAAATCAGCCTTGATAAAGCCGCCATCATTCAACTCTGTAACTTCCAGCACGTTTGCGTCGAAGGATAGGTGCACCTCGACAGCAATGAGATCGGCGATATTCTCAACTTTGGCAGACACCAGCGCTGTGTTATTAACCTGAACTGATGAAATGGGCGGCTCAACCTTGATAATCGCGCTGGATGGCGCGCAGGATGTACCCAGCATCAGCATGCTCAACACAACAACCCGCCAGGTTCGGCTTGCCAATTCATTACGTGACATCGTGATCTCCATTTTTTAGACCTGCTGGTCCGTTCATTCGCAGCCTCCCATTCTCGCCAAAATTCAAGTTAGCGCGCCAAGCCGCTTTCTATTCTTTCGCGAAACTTCGCGCGCTAACGTTATTTGCAGTGAACATATCCGAAGATGTTGCCCTTATGCATTAACCGGCTATGGAATGCACAGTTGTTGCCCTGGATAAATGAGTCTCGGATTCGAAATTTGATTGACGCGCGCAATCTCGGTGTAAGTGGTCCCGTACCGCAGGCCAATGCGGTACAGCGTATCCCCCGGGCGAACAACATAGACTGCGCGGCAAGTGGAAGGCGGGGCAGTGGTGGTTGGGATCGGGATAGCGGTGGGAGGAATGCTGGTAACAATAGGAGTGACAGGGATGGGAGTGGGAGTTGGGGTTGGCCCCGGCACTGTAAATTGAGCCTTACAGACCGGACCGGCTGGAATATGCGTCCATGGAACATTGGGTATCACCAGCACTTGGGATGGGAAGATGATATAGGGCCACCAAATGCCATTCGTCTTTGCAATTGCCCATGGTGAAACACCATAAGCGCGTCCAATACAATAGAGCCATTCTCCAAAACGCACGACATGAGTTCCCAATGTACCTGGGGAAGTAGGGGTGATGGTTGGAGTGTTGGTGGGAGTAGGAGTGAAGGTTGAAGTGATAGTGGCAGGAGTAGTGGTGTTGGTGGGAGTAGGAGTGATGGTTGGAGTGTTAGTGATGAGAGTAGGAGTAGAAGTGTAGGTTGGAGTGTCAGTGATGGGCGGTGGTGTTCCCACGTTAATACTGCCGGGCAGCCAGGAGGCCTGGATGGCCATTCCATTCTGATCTGAGAGAAGCAATCCGCTTGGAGCAGCTGGCGTAGCACGTGTCGTCACAGTGGAACTGCCATTGGTCTTGGCGCGAAAGGCAATATTGAGCAATGTGCCGCTTCCCTGCGCTGGAGGACGATTCATCTGCGCGATTGCGTAATCAATTGTGCCGGCTGCGTTATCAAAGGTGTTCTGCGCGGTAAAATCCGCAGCGACAAAGCCGCCATTTGTCAGACTTGTCACTTCCAACACGCCTGGAATGAATGACAGGTGGAGTTCAAAGGCGCTAAGATTGGCGATGTTGTCAACTTTGATAAAGATGTTAACTATATCGTTTACTTGGACTGTCAGCGCGGCTGGTTCAACGCGAACGACCGTAGCGCCTTGAGCGAAAGCCGACGCGCCCACCAGGGATGTGGCAAGAATGATCACAACAAGCCAGACTCGAATTGCTAACCAATTACATGACATAGGAAACTCCATCGTCAAGGCTTTGATATTTCGAGGTAATTATATCTGCCCTTCCCTAAGATCAGGGAGAGGGCAGATTCATTGATTAAGTTCGGTTGTGATTATGGCCAGAGTGTTGGCCCTGTGCGTCCCCAGTTTCCGGCAGCAATCGCCAGGTCGCTGATATTGATGTTCCCGTCGTCATTGATGTCTGCAGGTTCATCAGGGTCAGTGCAATCTGGCAGGTCGGATCTCACAGGAACACCTGTTTTTCCAAATAGGCTGATGATTTTTCCAATGTCCAAAATGTTGATACTCTTATCGCCATTGACATCACCGCCGAGCAGGGTCGTCGTTCCCACGTTAATGAATGGCGGACCGCCGGCGCTGATCGTAATTGTTTTTTCAGAAGCCAGATACCCTGAATATTCAGCGTGAAGATTGTGAGCGCCGCTTGGCACGTCGGTCAATTTGAAATTGCCCGACCCATCGGTAAAGACCGGACCGACGGTCAGTGCTCCGCTTGTGGCCTTCACCTCTGAACATGCCGGGGTGCCTCCGCCCGGATTCGGGTTGGCGGGCGTCCCCTGTCGTTTTACTGTACCGTCAATGGTAGTGCGTATGATCATCACACATACGGGAGCTGCTTGTACATGGGTAACTTGAAAGCCATCGGCGTCCACCATCGTGGATGCCAGCAGCCTAAAGCAGGCATTTCCGTCCTTTATGCCTCGAAAATGGAAGCGCGCAGCAGCACCGGAATGGGTTGTTTGGGCTGGGCCCGCCACCGCCAGATGGATACAAGGGCCGCTCGCGCCGGGGGGGCACTGAGCCTCCGGTAAAACTTCATTGAGGCTGATGTTCGATACTCCAAAGAAATCAGGAAGCGCTTCAACAACACCCAGGGGCGAGGCGGGCGGCGCTACCAGAGTATCGTCGTAGTCTAAATAAATCTCAGCGGCTGTTACTCCAGGGTTGATGCCGTCTGCTGTTAGGACGAGGGCAAAGGACACCTCGCTACCTACCCGACCTGGATTGGGGGAAGGTGATGTCAATGTAATAGAGGCGGAACCAGCGGCGCTGACCGGCGTTGCCGGCATACTGAGTGCCAAAACCAGAGCGGTTATTACAAACCATCTGTACGTCTTCATATGGACTCCCTTTCTGAAATGAAAAACGGTTGCTGTTACTATAGCACTTTTGACACTCAGAAGCATTACAATTACATATGTATTGTAATTATGTTGACGAACGGTTAAGCGTCATGTACACTAATGACTGTGACAATTTGTCCAGCATTCTCTGTAAGAATAAACGTACAATTTGCCTTAATTTAATCATTAGTAGACATATTGGGAATTGTCTGATTACGAAACGATGATGATGGAAAAATTTGGGAAGGATCTACAGCCGCATAGAGTGAAATACAGGATGTTGAAACGTTAGGCGTGTCACTCTGATGGAGCGTTCTTCGCGACCGAAGAGTCTCGCTCGTCTTGACCGAGATGCTTCGCCGCACAGCGGCTCAGCATGACATAAAATTGTTTAAGGGCGGACAATTGTGTGCCCTTTTTGATTCTGCACACACTTTTTTCTCCAGATGCGTATACTATAGATGGTGTCACCTGTTCACCAACTGGAGAACCCATGCCCGAAACCCTGATCGAGACTCGCAACTTGATTAAACGCTACGGCGAGAAGGTCGCCGTGAATAATGTCAGCTTTGACGTGTACAGCAGGGAGGTCTTTGGCTTCCTCGGTCCGAATGGCGCCGGGAAGACCACCACCATCAAAATGATCGTCGGCCTGCTTCAGCCCACCTCCGGCGCGGTCAAAGTTGCCGGGTACGATGTCCAGACCCAATCCATGCGGGCGAAGGCATCGTGCGGTTATGTCCCCGATACGCCCAACCTATATGCCAAACTGACCGGGCGCGAACTGCTTCGTTTTGTCAGCGATCTGTACAATCTCGATCGCGATCAGGTCGCGCATCGTATTGACGAGTTGTTGCGCATGTTTGACCTGGCCGCGGCGGCGGACGATACCGTTGATTCATACAGTCACGGCATGCAACAGAAAACCTCCCTGGCCGCCGCGTTGATGCACGATCCCAAAGTGCTGGTGCTCGATGAGCCAACCGTGGGTCTCGACCCCAAGTCCGCGCGCCTGATCAAGGATATCCTGCGTCAATTGGCTGATCGTGGCGCGGCGGTGATGCTATCCACGCATATCCTTGAAATCGCCGAGCGCATGTGTGACCGCATCGGCATCATCAACAAGGGTCAGCTCATCGCGGTGGGGACGATGGAGGAACTGCGCACGCTGGATAAGACCGGCCAGACCAGCCTGGAGGATATCTTCCTCGGGTTGACTGGCGGAGCGGAAGAAACTGAAATTGCCGAGATCCTAAAATGAACACAACCACCAATTTCTCCTCCTTGCATGGACCGGATGCGAGGGTTTTTCCAGCGGTTCGGAAATTGCTGCTCTTGCGCGTGCGCATTACCTATAACAGTCTCAGACATGCCAGGTTCAGGCGCAAGATTGGCACTGTCATTATCTGGTTGATGTTGTTGGGATTTGCGATTTTTATCCTGTCAATGAGCCGAATGTTACTGGGCCTCATGCGTTCCCCGGAATTTGCGCAATATGTTGGGGTTGACTTGAAAGCATTCCTTGCGACCATTCCAGCATTGACATTGAGTGGTTTGTTCGTGGGGACATTGTTAACCAGCTTCGGTGTATTGTTACAAGCCTTGTATCTTTCCGGAGACATGGACTTCCTGCTCGCAACACCGGTGCCCATCCGGGCAGTATTCATCGCCAAGTTATTGCAGGCGGTCCTGCCCAACTTTGCCCTGATCTCTTTATTCGGCTTGCCGATCCTCTTTGGACTTGGCATCTCCAGTGGCTACAACATTATCTACTATCCACTTGTGATTCTCGCGATGATCATTCTGGCGCTCACGGCTGCCGGACTTTCGTCCCTTCTGGTGATGCTGGTTGTGCGAGCCCTGCCACCACGGCGGGCGGCAGAGATCCTTGGTTTCTTTGGCGCGATATTCGGATTCGTCTGTTCACAAATGGGCAACTTCGCCAACTCCTTTGGCAGGGATATGAATATTTCAGGCGGACAAGCCACCGGAATTTTATTGCGTTCCAACACACTCTGGTTGCCTTTGAATTGGGCAGGTCAGGGACTGGTGGCATTGGGCGAGGGGCGCTGGCTGACAGGCACTCTGCTTGTGGGAGCAACTTTTGGATTGGCATCGATCGCGTTCTGGTTTGCCTTGGTGACTGCAGAACGCTGGTACTACTCCGGCTGGGCAGGGATGCAAGTGGTCGCTCGCAAAAAAACAACTCCACCGCCGCGGCCATTCAATGCGAATGGTACCAGCCTCGGGTCCGGACTTGCCCGCCTCCTTCCCAAGCCTGTGCTTGCCATCGTTCAAAAAGATTTTCTCACGCTGAGACGCGACCTCCGCAACCTGTCCCAGTTGGTTTCTCCCGTGATCCTCGGTGTGATGTACACGTTGCTGATGTTCCGCACTGGGGGCGAACCTCCCGCGGGGCGGGGCGAGGCGCCTGATTGGTTCATGGAGACATTTCGGGTGGTGCTGGCTTATGGCAGTGTCGGGATGTCCCTCTTTGTTGGTTGGATGCTTCTCTCCCGATTAGCCGGGATGGGCTTCTCGCAGGAAGGTAAGAACTACTGGATGTTGAAAGTCTCCCCGGTCCGCGTGGGACATTTGCTTGCCTCGAAATTTCTCGTGGCTTATTTACCCACCCTGGGTCTTGGACTGACCTTTCTCACTGTGATCTCCATTGTGCAAGGGCTATCCATTCTGGAGTTTGTTTATAGTCTCATCGCCATCATCATGTGCCTGGCAGGGATGGCTGGCATCCTGCTGTCGTTTGGTGTCGCCGGGGCGAACTTCACTTGGGATGATCCGCGTAAAATGAATGGTGGTGTCATGGGGTGTTTTGGACAGATCCTCACAATGCTGTATTTGCCGATCTCTTTTGGGTTGTTCATAGCCCCATTGGGGTTTGCCCAATTCTTCAATTACCCCATCATCTATGGCTATCTGTTTGGGCTGATCATTGGCTCCAGTGTAGCCGCAGGATTTGCTTTTGTTCCACTCTGGCTGGTGCGGAAGAGAGTCGAGCGGTTGGGCGAAGGATAGAACGAAAAGGACAGAGTTTTGTCTCATCTGCGCGTACCACGTTGTGTTTGAAAGCGAGTCCATTGCCAGGATGTACATCGGCAACTGGTCCGATTACGAAGAAATGATGATGGAAAAGTTTGGGAAGGATTTACAACCGCATCGTGTGAAGTATAGGATGTTGAAACGCTAACTCTTCTTATGTCATTCTGAGCCGCGAGCCTCAAACGGCGAGTGCGGCGAAGAATCTCCACTCCAACGTGCGAGACCCTTCGGTCGCGAAGAGCGTTCCCTCAGGGTGACATGTCAGTGTGAGGAATGCCCCATGCCGCAATCTGACCTACCCGAAAAACTAAAAAAGGGACGTGTTGCCGCAGCAGAATTTATTCCCGTATTACGGAATAAATTTGCTGCTCCAGATGGCAGCGTCCATGCTGGAACCATATTATCAGCCGCGGCCTGGCTTACTGGAACCAGCCTGTACCGGTCGTTCAACTTCAAGGAGGACACTCCGCCCGGCACAACGATCAAGTCAGATGAAGTGAACAAGGAATGGGAAAGTTTGATGTATCTTTTTGAACAATATAATTTTCAAAAAGCGGACATCCCTGTCGGCCGCCTGATACTGGCTGCCCTGGCCGCTCCCGATTCCTTCAAACCGCAAGTAGAGATGTCCCATGTGCAGAAGGAACTCCAGGACCAATTCAATGCGGTGATGAAAAAACATGGTTTTGACTATTTGGATGGCGCAAGAGCAGGCATCGTCCTTTGCTCGATGCTCCTTCAATATTACAGCACGGCCAAGCTCATCGATCCCTTTGTAGCCTCCGGGATCGTGGCGCAGGGGATTTTGGAAGCCGCAAAGACAGTCCCACCCCCTATGGGATCAGCGGGTTGATCAGGACGGGCTGCTGGTCTCCGTCCCATTTGATTCAGGCACTCGTCACTGAGCTTGTTTTTTGCGAGCCGCTTTTTCCTGATACATTCGCACATCTGCCTGATGCATCAGGTCGACCAGCGAAGAGCTTTCCTGGGCCGTCGCCCAACCCAGAGAGAGATTGAACAGGGAGTCCTGCTGTTTTATGATTTCGTCATTAAACCTGGAAATGATATCTGATATTTCAGTCACCCCCGTTTCTGTTAGGAGGACCCCAAATTCATCGCCACCGATACGGGCAATGATATCCTCGGTCCGGAAGGATTTTTTCAATAAATCCGCGGCTTTTATGATGCTCGCATCTCCGGTCTTATGGCCGTGTCTATCGTTGATGACTTTCAAATTGTCCAGGTCAGCCATGACGATGCTCACCGGGAACAGACGACCGCCCTCGATGCGCTCCATCTCAGTCTGAAAGAAGTGACGGTTATACAAACCCGTTAGAGAGTCGTGCGTGCTGATATATCGAAGCTCATCCTCCATCCGTTTGCGTTCGGTGATCTCTTTTGAGATGCAAATTACGGAGCTTACATTGTTCTTTTCATTTAAGATGGTTTTTGCCGTTGTAATGTAATAACGATCACCATCCGCCCGAGGGACCCGCACCTCGATCACTCTCATTTGGCCGTTCTCAAACACCCATTCTACAACTGCGAACCTTTTATCGGCCTCATCCTTCGGAAAGACATCCCAAATTTTATTGCCGATAATCTCATCCAATTCCCTGCCAACACCATCCGCAAAAGCCCGGTTGACATAGCGATAAGTGCCATCTGCGTAGAACATGAAAATCGGATCACTGGATTGGTCCAGAAGAATTCGATACTTCTCTTCACTTTCCCGAAGAGCTTCCACCGCCTGCCGGCGTTCAGCCTCGGCGGATTCCAATAGTTCCAAACGCAGACGAAGTGTCTGCAATTCAACGAGTAATTCATCCCTATTTGTCTTGTCGGCAGGCAGTTTCTTATTCATCTCATCAATGCTCTGGAAACAATTAGTATCTACGCTGCCTATCATACCAATTCGTTAACATCTAGTCCATCCTTTAAGATATTGCCCATACAGTTGTCAGTTCCTCGACCGCATCTGCACCCACATCATCGCCTTCGAAGGGGATAGTCAGGCGTCGAGCAGCCGCGTAGCCGCGCATCAAGACTAGGCGACCGGCACTCCCTGGCGGGCGGCGCCAGGGAGTGCCGGGGAGTGCAGGTGAGAGTCTCGCTTGTCATGGTGGAGATTCTTCGCGGAGTTTATACTGAGCGTAGTCGAAGGCCTCAGATTGACATTGCGAGGAGGGCGGTAGCCTGACATGTTGTGTGAAGTATCAAATGTTGAAGAGGCAGGTCTCGCAGGGAATCCGTCGCTTTCCCGGCATTGTCTAAGTCAGGGGAGATAAGTAAAATCCAGGCATGCAAAAGAAAAAAGCGCCTGAACAGGGGTTGACGGTCGTCGTCCCCATTTACAATGAGGCGGCATCACTGCCCCACTTTTTA
>DATDRD010000055.1:0-2749 GCA_035291925.1 Anaerolineales bacterium | reverse complement strand
ACTCTTTTTTTCGTCTAAAATATTTAGGTAAGCCTAAATTTTACTTTAGCCTTGAGGAGAACCTATGAAGCCTTTATCCAGAAGAGACTTTCTTAAAGTGGGCGGCCTTGCTGTCCTGGGCACGGCAGGCGCGACAGCACTCACTCAAAACAAAGATAATCAGCCTGTTATTGAAGGCCCGAGTAAGGTCCATCCATCTCATGCCATGCAACAAGGCGATCACGGCGACTTGCCTGGCACTGTCGGTGAAGTGGATCACGAAAAGAATGGCTTCAACCCAACTGATATACTGACGGATTTTGATTACGGTGAAGTCACTACTCTACCGAATGGGCAAACCTTGCGGGAGTACAGGATCATTTCACTAAACAAGAACATCGAAGTTATTCCGGGAATCGAATTTCCGGCGTGGACCTATAACGGACGTGTTCCGGGCCCCACGATTCGAGCTGCAGAAGGCGACCGCATCCGCATTCATTTTAGCAATGGAAGCAACCATCCACATTCCATACACTTTCATGGTTTCCACCCCGGCGAGATGGATGGCGTACCAGGCACAGGGCCAGGAGGACTCGTCGAACCCGGAGGCAGTTTCACGTACGAGTTCGATGCGGAACCGTTCGGCCTGCATCTCTATCACTGTCACGTTTTCCCGTTGGCGCGGCACATCGCAAAAGGACTCTACGGCGCGTTCATTGTCGATCCCAAGGATGGACGCCCGCCTGTTGACCGCGAAATGGTCATGGTGATGAACGGCATTGATGTGGACTTCGATGACGCGAATGATTTTTACGCAGTCAACGGGATTCCCTTTCACTATCAGAACCACCCCATTCAAATCAGAGTCGGCGAGAAGATACGCGTCTATCTTGTGAACATCCTGGAGTTCGATCTCATCAACTCCTTCCATCTTCACGCGAATTTTTTCCACTACTACCCCACCGGCACAAGTCTTGTTCCCAGCGAATTTACAGATACGATCATTCAGGGACAGGCCCAGCGCGGCATACTTGAATTCAGTTACAGATATCCCGGCATGTACATGTTCCACGCCCACGTAACGGAGTTTGCCGAACTCGGATGGAATGGCATGTTCGAAGTTATACTTTAGAGGTAACTCATGACCCAACCAACTTCACAACCGACGACGAACCGATTCACCTTTCGAACCCTCATCCTGCTTCTTATCCCGATCATTCTCCTGGCTGGAGTGATCACGCTCTTCCTATACACTGGCGGCGGGCTCCGTCTCGAATCCCCCGCGCCGGTCGAAAACCTTGACGTGGAGAAATACATCCTCGAACGGAACGAGATCCATCTCCACGTCCGCAACACGGGCCCGGAGGAACTTACGATTGCTTCTGTCATCATCAACGAAGCCGTCATGCCCTTCAGCGTGACACCCGGTGCAACCATCCCACGACTTGGCCGCGCAGAGATTCACGTGAATTATGCGTGGTCACAGGGTGAAGCATACGGCATTACGATCTTCACCAGCAACGCGATTCCATTCCCCGTGAATATCCCTGTTGCGTTTGAAACGCCGCAGCCCTCCAGGGGCACATTTTGGAGTTTCACCCTGATCGGCCTCTATGTCGGCGTAATTCCTGTCTTTCTGGGTATCTTCTGGTTCCCGGCCCTGCGGCAACTCGGACGCCGCACCATGACCTTCCTCATGGCCGCCACAGCCGGTCTGCTGATCTTCCTCGGTTTGGATACGCTCGCCGAAGCACTGGAAGTTGCCGCGGAAGTCCCATCCGCATTCCAGGGGATTGGCTTGATCGGGATCGGCGCGGTCGCAACCTTCCTGTTGCTCGATGCGATCTCCAGGCGACAAACTGAGATTACAGGCAGCGAATCGGAGCGCAGGCTCGCCATCGCCCTCATGATCGCGATCGGCATCGGCTTCCACAATCTAGGCGAAGGGCTTGCCATCGGAGCGGCCTATAACGTTGGTGAGATCGCGCTTGGCACCTTCCTGGTCGTCGGTTTCATCATCCAAAACATCACCGAAGGACTCGGCATCATAGCCCCTGTTCTACGCGATACACCGACCATTGGCAGGCTCGCGTTGATGGGTCTGATCGGTGGCGGACCCGCCATCCTCGGCGCGTGGATTGGCGGCTTCACTCCATCGCCAATTCTTGCGGTATTGTTTCTGGCAATTGGCACAGGCGCGATCTTCGAAGTGGTCTATGAAATCGCAAAACTCATCCAAAAAGACACCGCACGCGAATCCATGCCAATCACTGTGTTCAGCGGAGTGCTGACCGGAATGTTGATGCTTTGGGTAACGGGTTTGCTTATTAAATAACAGTGTCACTGCGAGCGTTCGTCGCGAAGCAGTCTCCTATTCAACAGAAGATTGCTTCCCGAAGGCTCGCAAGGACGGAGAATACCATGGAACAACTCATTACCTCCCTCCGTATTACCGGACTGCTCGCCCTGGCTGGTGCATTTCTATATGCTGTTGGTGATGTCCTTTTGCTGGCAAGCAAAGTCAATCTTGATAACTACCCAAGACTCAAACCATTTGCCAAACTTCTCTCAGATTCCGAGAAAATGGTTGTGCTCCCACCCAATCGGATGATCTGGGGCGCATTGCTCGGAGTCTTTGCGACGCCACTTGTACTGGCTGGCTTTTGGCAGGTCTACCGCGGCTTGAATGGTGCAAATAGCTCAGTCACTCTGGCAACTGGACTTTTGTTTGCAACCGCGTCAGTCATCGGCGCGTTAGACCTGCCAAAAG
>DATDRD010000054.1:0-2609 GCA_035291925.1 Anaerolineales bacterium | reverse complement strand
TGATTGTGATTGAAAATGTCCCCGCACGCGTGTGCGTCGAAACAGGCGAGCAACTCTTTGCGCCTGAGACGGTCGAGCGATTGCAGAAAATGATATCAAGTAAAGCCAAGCCTAAACGCATGATGGAAGTCCCCGTATTTGAGTTTGCGTAAGCGCACTAATGGTCGAAGTAAAAGTCTACTACGACCGCGCAGGAAACACGCTGACGGTCTGGTTTGGAAATCCCGCCTATGATGAATATGTCGCTGAGGAGACAGGTGAAGAGGTCGTGCTGATGAAAGACCGCGACGGCAAGGTCATTGGGTTCGAGAAATTGAATTTCACCGCGCATACGGCAGATGCCGTACGAGTCGCTTTTGAGACGGTTGCGGCGTAAGGTAATCACAATGTCAAAAATCCGAAGTCAAATGACTGCGGATTTTTTGCGTCTTGAAAACAAATGATCAAATTCAGAAAAATCAAAACACAATCAGGAGAACAATGAACGCGAAAAAGGATGACACACTTTTGTTTGCCAATGAAAATAACATTTTTCGGATCGTTTCGATCGCAAAGATCATATCGTGGGTAATACTGATTTTTTATCTGATCAGTTTTGCAGGCGATGTGAGCGCTGCCGTCCAGGGACAAATGAACTGGCCCTCACAACCATCGCAATGGCCAATTACAATCGCCAACTTGTTCTTTGCGCCCGTTGTTGGATTGTTTTACTTCCTGGTTCTGCAGGGCGTGGCACAGGGGTTGAACCTGGGCCTTGATATTTATTACGAGCTTCAACCTGAAGACGACGAGGAATAGGAGACTCTTATCATGGCGGATAAGGATGAAAAGAAGCCCGAAGAGAAGAAGGAAGAAAAACCCGCTCCAAAAGATAATCTTGTTGTAACGAAGCACAAGGTGAAGATCGGAGGAAGGGAGGTCAGGTACACGGTTACAGCGGGGACCATGATCCTTAAGGAGGAGACAGCCGATCGTGAGAAGGAAGCGGAGGGAGAAAAGCCGCGCGCGCAGGTCTTCTTTGTGGCGTATACCAAGGATGGTAATGGCGCGAAATCCGCTGGAGGAACACCAGCACTTCGAAAACGCCCCATTACGTTTTCATTCAATGGCGGGCCGGGTTCCTCATCTGTATGGCTGCATTTAGGTGTGCTGGGGCCGCGTCGCGTGGTATTGACCGATGATGGCGAATTGCCGCCGCCTCCTTTCAGGTTGACTGACAATCAATATTCGATCCTTGATGAAACGGACCTGGTTTTTATTGATCCCGTGAGCACGGGTTACAGCCGCGCAGTGGATGGGCAGAAGCCCAAGGAGTGGCATGAGTTCCGCAAGGATATCGAGTCGGTGGGCGATTTCATTCGCTTGTATACGACTCGTTACAACCGCTGGCTCTCGCCGAAGTTTTTGATCGGCGAAAGTTATGGCACGACGCGCGCCGCGGGTCTTTCGGGATATTTGCAGGAGCGTCATGGGCTGTATCTCAACGGCTTGATGCTGATCTCAGCGGTGTTGGACTTCACGACGATCCTGTTCAATACGAACAATGAATTGCCTTTTATCCTGTTCCTGCCGGGCTACGCGGCGGCTGCGTGGTATCACAAGAAGGCAGGGGTGAAACAACCGCTCAGAAAGTTCCTGAAGGAAGCGGAAGACTTTGCCAGAGGCGAGTATGCATCCGCCTTGATGAAAGGTGACCAGCTGAGCTCAGAGGAACGCCTGAACGCTGTAAAAGAGTTGGCGCGCTTTACGGGGCTTTCAACCGACTTCATTGAAAGAAGCAATCTGCGTATCATGGATCAGCATTTCTTCAAGGAACTCCTGCGTGAAAGCGGCCGGACAGTGGGGCGACTCGACAGCCGCTTCCTGGGGATCGATCGTCTTGGTGTGACGGAAGCCGCAGAATATGATCCGCTGCTCACGAACGTGATGGGACCATACACCGCGGGATTCTATGATTACGTGCGCGCAGAGTTGAAGTTCGAATCTGATCTGCCGTATGAAATTCTGAGCGAGAAAGTCTGGCCCTGGTCTTACTCGGTGTTCGAGAATCAATATCTCAATGTCGCTGAGACGATGCGCAAGGCGATGACATATAACCCGCATCTAAAAGTGTTTGTCGCGAATGGATATTACGATCTCGGCACGCCTTATTCCGGGACGGAATATACGTTCAGCCATCTTGGCTTGCATAAGAGTTTGCAGAAGAACGTCAGCATGGGGTACTATGAAGCGGGACACATGATGTACATTCACATGCCGTCACTCAAAAAGATGAAGAAGGATCTGTCGAAGTTCATCAAGAGCGCGATGTAGTATTACCCCAAATTGCTCTTAAATTTTTCAGCCACGGATTTCACTGATTGACACGGATTAATTAGAACATCCGTGAAAATTCGTGAAATCCGTGGCTGAGTATTTTTTACGGCTCCCACACGATGGTCACCATGCTGTAGAGATAAGGCTGGCCGTTGATGTATTCAAACCCGATCAGCCATGTGCGGAAGTCCAGTTCGGTGCCCGGCGTGCCGGGTTTGTACAGGTGGTAGAAGCGGATGTTCGGATAGGGCCACGGTCGCCAGAGGTTAAAGACCTTTTCCAGGGTGTCGCAG
>DATDRD010000053.1:0-4665 GCA_035291925.1 Anaerolineales bacterium | reverse complement strand
TGGACATCTATACCCGGAATCATCGTTCAGGGTTACCGCGTCGCATCCGGACCATCCGGGGACTATCCGTACGGCGCATTGGACAGGCAAAGGCCCATCTTCAAGTCGCGCGGACTGGACCTCAGCGACTACTTCAACGGCACGCTCAACATAGACATTCGCCCGTATACCTTCAAGTTGGTCAAACCAGAATTCACCTTTCATCACGTCGAATGGACAGACCTGCACCCACCTGAGCACTTTTCCTTTTCGCAATGTAAAGTTTTGTACAAGGATTTCGAATACGAAGGCTGGGTTTACTACCCGCACCCGGAGACGAAACTCCGTCACTTTCAAGACCCTTCGCTATTGGAAGTGATCGCTTTTCCAATCCCGCAGATCAAATATGGGGATGAAGTGCAGGTGCAAGTGAACCCGGAAGAAATCGCGGTAAGCGAGTCTACTTGAAGTAGAATTCACATATATCCAAGAAACCACATCTGGCAAAGGCTAAAATGTCGAAGAAACGAATTGCAGTATTAACAAGTGGGGGCGATGCACAGGGTATGAATGCAGCGGTGCGGGCTGTCGTGAGAACCGCATTAGACAGGGAGGCGGAAGTATACGCGGTCTATGAGGGCTACCAGGGCATGGTGGATGGCAGCGATTACATCCGCAAGATGGATTGGGACTCAGTGGGAGGGATCCTGCAATTGGGCGGTACAGTAATCGGCAGTGCCCGATGCGAAGCCTTTCACACGCGTGAGGGACGCAGAACAGCCGCCCTTAATCTGATCCGGGCGGGCATTGACAGGTTGATCGTCATCGGTGGAGATGGATCCCTGACAGGAGCCAACATCTTCCGTCAGGAATGGCCTGCTCTTATGTCCGAACTTGCCGAAGCCGGGAAGATCAGCGCTGAAGAGGCCGCGGCTCACCCGAATCTTTCGATCGTGGGCCTGGTCGGCTCAATCGATAACGATTTCTCGGGAACGGATATGACCATCGGCACGGACTCAGCTCTCCATCGTATTACGGAAGCGGTGGATGCGATCACGAGCACCGCGGCCAGCCATCAAAGAACTTTCGTGGTCAAGGTGATGGGCAGAAACTGCGGATATCTCGCATTGATGGGAGCGTTGGCGTGCGGTGCAGATTGGGTGCTGATCCCTGAAGCTCCTCCGGATGTTGAAAACTGGCAGGATGTCCTGGCGGAACGCCTCAAAGCCGGACGAGAGGCTGGTCGCCGTGATAGCATCGTGATCCTGGCTGAAGGTGCGCGCGACCGGGACGGGAACTACATAGGGAGCAGTGATGTTCAACGTGTACTGGAAGAACGACTTGGAGAAGAGGTACGCGTGACCGTGCTCGGGCATGTCCAGCGCGGCGGCCGACCCAGCGCCTTTGACCGCACTCTGAGCACATTGATGGGATATGAAGCCGTCAATACCATCCTCTCAGCAAATCCCGAGGATGAACCGGTCGTTATTGGAATCCGCAATAATCGTATGACACGTTTGCCATTGATGGAAAGCGTTAGGAGAACTCAGGCAGTTGCAAAGGCCATTGAGGCGAAGGATTACGAAGGGGCCATGTCCCTGCGGAGTTCATCTTTCAAGGATGCATTTAAAACATTCAAGACGATGGTGCGCGCCCTGCCTCATCCAGTGGCACCGGGTAAAAAACGGTTCCGCATCGCGGTGCTCAATGCAGGCGCGCCATCTCCGGGCATGAATACCGCCGTCCGTGCGGCAATCCGCCTTGGGTTGGATATGGGACACATCATGCTGGGGGTCCACAATGGCTTTGAGGGGCTGATCAATGGCGAAGTGGAGGGCATGGACTGGATGAAGGTGAGCGGCTGGGCTTCACGCGGCGGCTCGATGCTGGGAACGACGCGCCTCATCCCCAAAGGCCGTGACCTGTACGCCATCGCGCGCGTGATCGAAGATCATCACATCGATGCCTTATTGATGATCGGTGGCTGGAGTGCCTATGAAGCTGCATACAATATGTTGAGCAGCCGTCCAAACTTCCCATCCTTCAACATCCCCATGATCTGCCTGCCGGCATCCATCAACAATAACCTGCCCGGCTCAGAATTCAGCATCGGTGCGGATACGGCCCTGAACAGCATTGCAGACGCAGTGGACAAGATCAAACAGTCTGCCGTGGCGACGCGCCGTTGTTTTGTCGTTGAGGTGATGGGACATTACTGTGGTTATCTCGCGCTGATGAGCGGAATGGCCACAGGCGCGGAACGGGTTTATCTGCATGAAGAAGGAGTCAAACTGCGCGACTTGCAGGTTGATGTTGAAAGACTATTGAGCGGTTTCCAATCCGGCAAACGGCTCGGTTTGATGATCCGTAACGAATATGCCAACCCTGTGTACACAACGGAGTTCATATGTTCCCTGTTCGAAGAGGAAGGAAAGGATGTGTTCGATGTACGTCCCGCCATCCTCGGCCACTTGCAGCAAGGCGGTGACCCCTCTCCCTTTGACCGCATTCAAGCCACGCGCCTGGCACGCATGTGCCTGGAATATCTGATCGAGCAATGCGAGAAAGGCAGTGAGAGCAGCGCCTTCATTGGGATACAAAATGGACAGATCAAATTCCATGACTTGCGCGACTTTGACCGCATGATCGACGCCGAACACCAGCGTCCCAAAGAACAATGGTGGCTGGAATTGAAAGCCATAGCCAGCCTGCTGGCAAAACCAGGGCCGGCTACGATGGCTGGATAGCAACAAATTAGGGCACGGATGGGTGCAGGGCAAGCTGGATATTCTCACGCAGATCCGGGAAAAAGAGAAGCGGCAGCTTGATGGGGGTAAATGTTGTCCCTGTATCAATCTGGTCAACAGGAATGGAATATAACTGTGTCACGCCATCGGCGCCGCGCCGTACATCCTGAAAGACCAGCAGGATGTACGTTCCATCCGGGCTGAAGGTTGCACCGCCGTAACAACAAACACCATCCACCGGATTGATCTTGCGCCCTACTGCCGTGGAAATATCATATAAATAGAGTTCGCCATAACCCACATTCCGCTTAAAGCTATTGAGCAGGAATCGCTGGCCGCCATCCCAGTCATAAGAAGGCAATATAGGAAACCTTTCGTAGCCTTCGGGAACAAACCGTTCGGCAGGGAATTCATCTGTTATCAATGGGTCAACTTGCTGGCAGCGTTCCCTATCCACGTCCAACACACGAATGGTATCTCCGATGCGCTGGCCAACCACGCTCTGATACAGGATTGCCAGCCCCTGCCCGTCCGCGGACCATCGCGCGCCTTTCACAGCCACTTCGGCGTAATCGAGGCAAAGGTTTTTCAAACCCTGGAGTTCAAAGGCTGAGGAGACAGTTGAGAGCGTCTGGAGATCAAATGGAAGAACAAGCAGACGATGCGCAATGCTGATGGCGACTTGTTTCCCATCCGGTGAGACGCGGAAGCCTTTAAAGTCCGTATCGTTGAAACAGGCAAATTGCTCCGGTTTTATCTGAGCCGTTTCCAGATTTATTCCGTAGATACAATTCCCTTCGCCATACAGGAGTTCGTTCCCGCCTGGAAGCCATTGCAGATCGAACTTGGGCATGTCGGTATTGGTCAACTGCTGGATGTGACTCCCGTCCATATCCATAAGAAAAACATCGTTCTTCGCAGTAAGTGCAATTTTGTTTGCCCCGCCAATGCCGGGGCTGGGAGAGGTCCTCGGTGTGACCACCTCGGTCGGCGCCTGCGCAGCGGTTGCGGTGGGACGTCTTGTCGGGGTCGAAGGCGCAAGGGTAGCGGTGGCGGGTTCCGGCGTCGGGGTTGAGCCGATAACCGCCGCGGCGAATCGGGGATATCCCCAAATTATGAATGCAGCGAGGGCCGATACAATGAATCCGCCAAGCATCCAAAAACGTGAGATGGGTTGGCGTTCGCGCGCGGCACTTGATCGAGGAACTACGAGCACGTCATCGTTCTTACGGGCGCGGGAAGGAGGCAGTGTAACGAGATTTGCATCAGACGTTAATGGTTTGACAAGCGTTGCAATGAAAGCATTTGCGAACCCGGTACCGGAGCCATAACGCTGTTCACGCTTCTTCGCCAGGACTTTTTTAATGACTGCCTCCACGCCAGCGGGCAGATTCGGATTGATATCAAGAATATGCGGAGCCGGCTCGGTGGCATGCTTAAGGGCCATCCCCAGCGGCGTAGTGGCCTCGAAAGGCGTTTGGCCGCTCAGCATTTCGAACAGGATGACGCCCAGTGAATAGATATCACTGCGCCCATCCACTTCTTCGCCGCGCGCCTGCTCGGGGCTCATATGAGTGGGTGTGCCGATGATTCCGGAATTGGTAAGCCTGGTGGAGGCCTGCGCAAGTTTGGCAATGCCAAAATCAGAGATGTATGCATTGCCATATTCATCGAAGAGAATGTTGCCCGGTTTCAGGTCACGGTGGATCACGCCTTTATCATGAGCATAATCGAGCGCGGCGCCAAGACGCTGAACAATGCCTGCAACGTCGATGAGCGACAGTGATCCATTCTGGATGCGTTCAGAGAGCGAGCCGCCTGCCATATAGCGCATTACAAAAAACAACTGGTCGTTGTCACGGCCGACATCGTACACCGGGACAATGGCCGCATGTTCGAGCTTTGCAATGATCTTTGTCTCGCGCTCGAAGCGCTCGCG
>DATDRD010000052.1:0-4600 GCA_035291925.1 Anaerolineales bacterium | reverse complement strand
TCAGAACAAAGGTGGCTTTTGTCTTCCCAGATATTTATGACATCGGCGTTTCAAACGTCGGGCTCAAAATCCTTTATGATCAAGTCAATCAACGGGATGATGCGCTTGCGGAACGCGCCTATGCGCCCTGGCTGGATATGGAAGCCCTGATGCGCGAACACGGGATTCCACTCTATACGCTCGAGTCAAAACGACCCCTGGCCTGCTTCGACCTGATCGGCTTTTCCCTCCCCTACGAGACTCTCTACACCAACGCGCTCAACGTGCTTGATCTTTCAGGGATTCCTGTCCGCTCTGAAGACCGGGACAAGACCCACCCCTTCATCATCGCCGGTGGACATTCCACGATGAACCCCGAACCGCTTTATGCGTTCATGGACGCATTCGTGATCGGTGAAGGCGAAGAGGTCATCCACGATATCATCAATCTGATTCAAAAACACAAACCGTCATTGCGAGGCGCCGTGGAGCGGCGACGAAGCAATCCCCAACTCCAGGAGGAGGTTGCTTCGACACCTACGATGTCTCGCAATGACATCCTTAAAGAATTGGCAAAGATCCAGGGCGTGTATGTCCCCCGTTTCTACGAAGCTTATTATCTGGACGATGGAACGGTCTCACACGTTGAACCCATCATTCCAGATGTTCCCAAAATCGTCACCAAGCGCATTGTTCCGGTCCTGCCTCCCCCACCGACCCAGTTCATCGTCCCGAACATTGACATCGTCCACAACCGCGTCTCGGTGGAGATCATGCGCGGGTGCACGCGCGGGTGCAGATTCTGCCATGCGGGCATGATCACGCGTCCCATCCGCGAAAGGAGCGTGGAGGAGGTCCTGCTGGCGGCAGAAGCAGCGATCAAGTCCACAGGCTTCGAAGAGCTGGCGCTCCTGTCGTTGTCGTCATCCGATTACACATACGTGCTGGATCTGGTCACAAAGGTCGGAGAGAAATTCGGCGGCACACATCTCAAAGTATCCCTGCCATCCCTGCGGATCGAATCCGTTTCGGTTGACCTGATGGAAAAACTCAAGGACCGCCGCGCAGGCGGATTCACGCTCGCGCCCGAAGCCGCGACCGAGCGCATGCGGCGCATTATCAATAAATTCATTCCTGATGAAGACATCATCAGCACGACGCGTGAAATCTATCGCCGCGGCTGGACGACGATCAAGTTGTATTTCATGATCGGCCATCCCAGCGAAACACTGGAAGATGTGCGGGCAATTGCCGATCTGTGTAAAAAGGTTTTGGCTGAAGGACGCAAAGTGATCGGCATGAAAGCCAAACTGAATGCAGGAGTGAGTACCTTTGTGCCGAAATCCCAGACGCCGTTCCAATGGGTTTCATGCGATACCCCTGAACAGATCCAGGCCAAGCAGGCATTATTACGAAGGGAATTAATGCGCGACCGCAACATCAAACTCAGTCTGACCAAGGCCCATGACTCATTCCTTGAAGCCTGGCTCGCGCGCGGGGACCGGCGCATGGCAGAAGTAGTTTATTCTGCATGGAGGAACGGGACCAAATTCGACGCCTGGGATGAAGGACGCAAATACGAAGCATGGATGACCGCTTTCGAAGAGCACGGACTCGACCCGTTATTCTACACACACCGCCAGCGCCGGACAGATGAGGTTTTCCCATGGGAGCATATCACCGCGGCAGTCCGCAAGAACTTCCTGTTCCAGGATTTCCGCATGTCGCTTGAAGGTGAGATCCGCGTGGATTGCCGCCTGAACTGTTTCGCGTGCGGTATTCTGCCAACCTTTGCAAATATGAGACGAGAGAATCCCGGCGATGTGTGGAAGTGCCCGGATGTCAAGTCGCCGGTTTCCAGCAAACAGTCTGCAATGTCCAGCCTAAAGCTGCCAATCGTAGGGGATTAATCTGTAAATTGTGCCATGAAAAAGTATTCCGTGCGCCCGGCTGTACCCAACGACATTGAAGCAGTATACGATCTCATCGCTGCCCAAAACAGGGATGACTATGGCGAGGCGCTGATGACAATCGATGATTTGCGGAAATCATGGCAAAACAGTAATCTCGAAACGGATACCTGTACGGCACATGCGGATGGCAAATTGGCGGGCTATGCCGAACTGCTCGACGGCCATTCGCCCTATATCTATCTCGCAGATCGGAACGATGTGGATCTTGCCTTTCAATTGCTGACCATACTGGAAGAGCAAGCTGTAAGTCGAAGGAGAGAAAACGTCAACCTGGTTACAAGGATCAGCGAGAAGAACAATTTGTTGTTACAACTCTTCGCCTCGAACGGATATAAATCCGAGCTCTCCTTTCTCATTATGGAACTGGTGATGAGTGAACCTCCCCCCGCTCCACAATGGCCGGAACGAATATCTGTCCGAACGTTCATTCTGGCTCAGGATGAATATGCCACGTACCGGGCAGATGAAGAAGCATCACAGGATAAGGCGTATCATCCTCCACTGAGTTTCGAGGGCTGGGTAAAACGTGCGGGAATGGAAAGAGAATCCTTTGATCCAGGTTTGTGGTTCCTGGCCGTTGAAGGAACCGAAATTGTGGGCGTAGCGTTAAATGTTTATGCACATGAAACGAATACAGGCTGGGTGGATCATCTAAGTGTTCGGCCTGCCTGGCGAAATAAAGGAATCGGAAAATCACTCCTCCTGCATGCCTTTGGTGAATTCTATCGGCGCGGTGTTGGGCGCGTGAAACTCAGTGTCGACTCGAAAAGCCTCACTGGCGCGCCGCGCCTTTATCAAAGTGCGGGAATGAAGACAATTCAGCAGTATCACATCTACAAAAAAGAATTGCAGATGTGATAATATACGACGACTTTGGAGAAAGATGACGAAAAATCAATTCATCGGCAGACTATTACATGAGCGCGACAAACTTGAGCTATTACTGAATCGCGTCGGTTTCACGCGCCGCATGACGATAAAAGGGGTTTCGGGAAAGTGGTCCATTAAAGAAATCCTTGCTCACATTCTCGCCTATGAACAATATATCGCCGATCGCATGAATGAGATCCTGCTTGATGAACCTTACACCCCCTGCAAGACACAAACTGCCCTCGATGCATTTCTGGATGAATTTGGTTATCCTGACTTCGGCTCGCCCCTGCTCGATGATCATGTGCCAAACGCCTGGGTTGTTGAGAAATACAAAAACGTCTCTTTGGAGGATGTTGTTGCACAGGAAACCAATGCATTTTCTTCAATCATCTCGGCGCTTGAAAACATGCCGGAAACCTTGATCACGCAGCACAATTTATTCGAGCGTGTTGCCAGTAACACATATCACCATTATCGGGAACATATCGCGGATATCAAACGTTGGCTGAAATTCAACACTATTCATAAAACGTCGATCTAATGCGGATTCGAATCACGTTTGCAAAACAAGGCCCTCTGCGCTACACGGGTCATCTCGACCTGCACAAATTATGGGAACGCGCCGCCCGCCGCGCGGAGCTTCCGCTCGCCTATTCGCACGGTTTTCATCCACAGCCGAAAATGAATATGGCGGCGGCATTGCCGCTTGGCTTTTCCTCACGCTGTGAAGTGATGGATATGAAACTCGAACATGAGATTCAGTGGGAGGGATTACGCGAGAAACTTCAACAAACGCTGCCAGCGGGGATTCAGGTATTGAATGTGGAAAGTGCGGATGAGGGCGCGCCCGCCTTGCAGACCCAGGTGGCGTCAGCGGAGTATCAAGTCACTTTAGCGGGACCAGTTGACGCATCCGAACTGAAGCGTAAAATCGATTCCGTTATGGAAGCTGAATCTCTCCTCCGGGAACGGCGCGGCAAAACGTACGATCTGCGTCCTCTCATTGAGGAGCTTTCAGTCACCCCCACCCCTCCCCCGCCGGGAGAGGAGAAAGTGCTGATGGTCTTCATGCGCCTCGCGGCGCGTGAAGGCGCAACCGGGCGGCCAGAAGAGGTGTTAGATATTTTGGGTATTGCGTTCGAAGAAACGCGTATCGAAAGAACCCATCTTATTTTTCGATCGTAATTGGAGGCGTCATGGCACTGCTGGCATCATTTTTCTTTGGGTTCGCGCCGATGTTCCTTTTCGCGGCGATTGTGAACTGGCTGGACCGCTATGAAAAGGAACCAAAACTTTTGCTCGGTGCAGCGTTCATGTGGGGTGTGGTCATCGCTGGAGGAGGCGCATACATCCTTAATACTGCATTCGGCCTCGGCATTTATGTACTAACTGGCTCTGAAGGCGCGGCTGAATTCGGAACGACATCCATTGTCGCGCCGATCATCGAAGAGGGATTGAAGGGACTCGCGGTCCTTATTGTTTTCCTGTTGTTCCGCAAGGAATTCGATTCCATTCTTGACGGCATTGTCTATGCCGGGATCACTGCAATGGGCTTCGCCGCGATCGAAAACGTTCTCTATATTTACCGGAACGGGTATCAGGAAGCTGGCTGGGAAGGTTTCTGGACTCTGGTCGTCATCCGCGTCATCCTCGTAGGCTGGATGCATCCGTTCTTTACCGCGTTCACAGGGATCGGTTTTGCTGTTGCACGCATGAGTCGCAATACCCTCGTAAAGATCCTTGCCATACCTGCGGGCTATGCTCTGGCAGTGACA
>DATDRD010000051.1:0-10347 GCA_035291925.1 Anaerolineales bacterium | reverse complement strand
CGGCCCGCGCCCATCCATTTGATTGAACCAGAACAGCGGGATGGCGCACCACGCGATGTTGATCGTATCGACATACATCTCAGCCAGTCGAATAAAATCATCGGTGCCTGAATATGTTCGCAACAACGGGAAGTTGCCGCGTCTGCTCGCCGCATATAATGCGCGGTAATCATCTTCTGAACGGACAGGCACACCGCCCGCGCCTTTACGCCGCGCGTCCTGCCTTTCGGGATGATAAAAATTTTCCTGCGCGTCCTGGTCAATACCGAGTGAAATTACATCCAGTGCATGAGCATCTGAAATTTTTTCTATACCTGCAATCGTTGCCTCCATCGCTGGCAGACCAAAATGATGACGAAGTATCGGATAGGGAGATTTCCATCTGATCCGTTCGATTGTGGATTGAGGGTAATCCGCTTCGCCCACCACCTCAGCCTGCTGACCCTTTAAGTAAGCAAGGACCGCCTCCGGAGGCTCGCTCCCGTCGAAGGCACGCTCGAAGAACCCCATCTTGCGGACACGCTCCACAACAGGCGGAGTCCCGCCAAATGCAAAGCGGACGCCTTTCTCACGCAGGTCCGATGCAGCTTCAGCAAACTCACCCAATAAACGTTCGCCGGTCTCAGGCGTGAGCCGATACGAGACTCCGATCATCTTCGCTTTTTCACGTTTGGCAACTCGAATCACTTCCTCAATCGGCACAGATGGACCAAGGAACACCGTCCGCCACCCAGCCGATTCCGCGAGACGCAAAAAGTTCGTCACGCCCGCAACGTGAACACATTCACCCAATGCGCCCGCAACAACAGTCTTTGTTCTTTGTTTCATCATTCATCTCCTTTCTTTGCTTCCCCCCTCATCCACAAACAACGGCCTCAAAATCTTTATGCCACCATATTTATCGCTATCATAATAACTTCATGCGATTCAACGCTGAATCATTGGTGTATTACATAGATAATGTTGTTTTTTCCTTTCACTTTCACATCATACATGATTCCATCCGCCATATCCAGCGCGGAGTCAACCGATTGAGGCGCGCGGGCAAATGTGATCACACCCGCGCTGATCGCGATGGGCCATTCGTTGTCCTTCATTTCACTTAAGAGATTCTTGTGCGCTTTCGAGACGACAGTTTTCGCAGCGTCCATGCCAGTCTCTGACAACAACATGGCGAACTCATCGCCTCCTACGCGCGCGACAATATCGGTCGCGCGCAAAGTTTGTTTCAGGTTGTCCGCGATTGCGCGAAGGACCCTATCGCCCGTGCTGTGACCAAAACGATCGTTCACGATCTTGAAATCGTCAACGTCCAGATATGCGAGGGTAAAGGGATGAGCATACCGAGATGCACGGTCAATTTCAATTTGCAATCGTTCGTGAAAGTAGCGCGAGTTGAGCGCGCCTGTCACGAAATCAGTTCGTGCAATGATTGACTCGCGCTCCAAATCCTTACCCATTTTTATGGACAGGGATATAAGAAGAAAAATGCTAAACCTCACTCCTGCGTTCCAATAAAGAATTAAAGGGTGGGAATATTGCGCGCCTGCCAGGACCTCTGCTGCGAACCATAACATGGCTCCGACCACCGCAGACAACGCACCAAACTTCCAGGTGCTCGCCCAAGTGATCAAGGCAATTGGAAATACGTAAAACAGGGAAAATGAAATTTCAGTACCAGTGAAATAATCAAGCACCCCGATAAGGCAGAGCAGTAGAAACCCCATCGTCGTCCAAAATGAACGGCTTTGTCTTTCGATGATAGGAAATACTTTCATTTTCTGTGCCCGGACTTATTGGTGTGGTGTTGGTTTGATTGGGTTCAGGCACATTTCCGTCACCCAACCGATGCGTCCGCAACATACACAAATTCGCCTAATATACCAGCGACAACTGTTCTTTGTTCCATATTTCTCCTTTCGTTTCATTCGTGAACTTACAGTCATATCATCTCCGATCGGTTGTTGAATTTTGAAAGTATAACTTAAACAACTTCATTTCCATTCTACACGATAAGGTTTTGCATTATCAGGAATGTATTCATACACGTGATCCAATGGAATCCCCTGCGCGCGGCAAATGATGACAGCCAGAGAAATACCATGTGCAACAATCAAAACCGATTCCTCGCGATGTTTTGCTGCAATTTCATCAACAGCAGGAATCACGCGCTTTTCCACCTCCATAGGAGATTCCCCCTGCGACGCACGCGTATTCAAAGGATCACGCGCCCGCGCCACCAATTCCTGTGGAAATTGCGCCTTGATTTCATCGGAAAGCATGCCCTCCCACGTGCCGAGATTCATCTCACGCAAGCGCGGCTCCACGGTGACGGTCAGGCCCAGAGATCCAGCCAGCAGTTCCGCGGTCTGGCGTGAACGAAGCAGGTCGCTGGAATAAATCGCGGAAAAACCCACATCCTTCAATTGATCGCGGATGCCAAGCGCTTGTGCGCGTCCTACATCGTTTAATGGTGGTGCATAGGGTGTCTGCCCCTGCCACCTGCCTGTGAGATTCCAATCCGTTTGTCCGTGACGAACCAGCCAGAAATTCGTCATCGTTGTCCTTCCAGATACGCGTACACTTCGATCATCGGAGGATGTTCGCGCTGATGCAATTCAGATGAAACTTCGGCAAAAATCATCAAGCAATCGCCCCATGTTTCAGGCCCGAGCCGGTACAAGATTTCGACCATGTCTGCATCTTCACGCTTCGCAGCAGAGATCATCTCCTCCCCTGAAACTGCAGGTCCTAAAAACACCGTCCGCCAGCCCGCGGTTTCTGCGGGCCGTAAAAAGTTCGTCACTCCAGCCACATGGACGCATTCGCCCAGGGCACCGGCGACAACGGTTTTTGTTTTTTGCTTCATTGATAATTCTCCTTTCTTCAGGAGCCCCTTTTTCGTCCCCCCTTGAATGAATATCAACCCACAATTTTTATACCATAAAAAACGCGATTCCTGCGCGGGATCACGAAAATAATGCAAATAATTAACCAAATGTTACTATGGAAGAGGAAACATCATCCACGATAACATGCTCGGCGCAGCGGATGATGCCAATCCAACAACGGCGATTGAGGGAGGTTCAACCGTCATTCATAGAGAGAAGTAAGATCTTCATCCAATGAATCGAAAGCCTGACAGTTTACCGCGATCTGTCAGGCTTTTTTATCAGGTTGAGAAAAAGCAGATTTACAAAGAAACCACCGTCGGCTCTGTATCCGTCACCACGACCGATTTGCCATTCGCAAAAATCACTTCAGTCTTTTGTTGACCTCGGATTACCTTAAGCCCTCTATACTGAATGGTCACATCCCACGGGAAGGGATTTACACCTTCCAGTTTTACACGCGTATTTGATAGGACTTCGACACCCAGCACTTGTAGGAACAAACCGACGGGAGCCAGCCCGCTCAAGGCGTTACGTTCGCCAATGCCTGTGCCTTTTTCGGCATGATAGCGCGCGTAGAAGGCGTGGTTCTGTTTCAGGTTTTGGATGATGCCGGTCATGATGTGCGCGACCAGCCGTGCCGCGTCGGAGCGGAACCCGTATTTCAGCAGGCCTTCGCAGATGAAAAGATTCCACGGCAGGTGGACGGCTTGCGAAACGGATTCAGCCTCACGATGGGTCAGAGACGGGCAGGCAGGCACTCCGAATGGGCGATGGAATCGTTTCGCATCCAGGAGCGCGCGTCCGATGATCGCCTGCGCGCGTTGATCGTCGGGAATTCCCGCCCAGAGCGGCGTGAAAAGCGTGTGGTCCTCGGTTGAAAAATCCAGCGTGCTGATGATGACCGTATCTTCATCGCTCAAACCGCGCACCGAAACCTTGGCAAGTTTTGAATACACGTTTTGCGTTGTAAATACCAGCCCGCCGTTGTGCCATTGGAAATCGCCGCCTGAGACGGCATCGACTGAAGGCCTGGTGGCAGACGAATGGATGCGTATCTGGGGACGCTTCGCCCCGGGGCTTTGCGTCTGCACCTGGATCAACAAGCGCACGGGCTGCTCAAACGTCAGTTTCGGCAGTGCAGTGCCCGGGCCTTTTTGCTTGACCAACACTTTGCCCGTGAGGCTTAATCCCGTTTCGCGGTCGCGGTAGTGATATAAGCCTGTGCGTGGCCGCCACGTCTCTTCAACGGACTCGCGTAACTTCGCGGCCTGTTCATGAAGCAGGATCAACAGATCGTGCCGGTTGAGCTGCTCTGCCATCTTGATGAGGCAGGCGGCTTCGTGGTATAACATCGCTTCGAGCGCGGGGCTGTGGACTTGTGTGATGTTCACTCCCAGCGACCACTCGTGCCACGCGTCGAACAACGGGTTGTCTTCAAAGCCCGTTTGCAGGATATGTTTCCATTGCGGCAGCCCATCGCGGTCTTCATCATTTTCGGGGGAAAACCATGACCAGAAGAACTTAATTAATTTTGGAAAGACTTCGTTCAGGAAATTTTGATCCTCAGAACGCTCATAAAGTTTCCATGCAAGACCGGCAAGCAAGGGCGCGGCAAGATAATGACCACGTTGGCCTGCCAGGCCGGGTTTGCCATCTATCGAACCATCCTCAGTTTGAACGGCGAGAAAATTCTCAAGTAAATCCTGCGCGGCATGTGATGCAGGCAGGACACTTGCGAGATAATAAGCTTCAAAAGAAGTTTGTCCATTCCATGAGACAGGATAATCACTGCCGTCGCCCTTGGGTGAATACCCGTTATCGGGTCCGCGCGCAGAGACAATGGACGGACAAGGCAGGTGCGTTTCCTGAGGGAAGAAAAGCCCAAACGCCGCGCTCTGGCTTAATGCAAGCGCCGCATCCCAGTCTTTATCGCCTGTATGGATATCAATCGTCTGGCTGGAGTTGAGCAGTTCAAGCCGGGCGCGTTCTGCTTCCCAGGGGCGGGCAGCGGTCTGGCGCGCAAGATCAAATGAGGCTTGCAAGGTATCCGTTGCGGCTTGTGCCCACGTGAGTTGACGCGTGGCACCGGGACCCAGGTCGAGATCCAGAAAGAGCGAGGGATATGGACCGGAACCGTGCGCGGGCCCGCCGGTCAGGAAGAGGACGGGGAAGAGTCCACCGGTCTGCCCCGCCAGCACGTTGACCAGTTGCATCTGTGTGCTCGTCATATTCTGCCCCTCGATGGACATGAGTACGGCGCAGACTTCCATGCGGATCTTGCGCGTGGCATTGGTCTTGTTTGCGACGGTCACACGCCCGCAGACAGCATTGGATTGGGGAACCCAATACTCGCTTGAAACGTCTATGCCTTGTAGAGGAGAGTAGTCGAGAATGAGAAAATTCGGATAAAAGCGGCGCAGGGTTGGCGGCAGTGCATACGCCGATGGGTCGCTCACAGACGTTTTCCCTTCGCTGAAGCGCAGGAAAATGCGCACGGATTTGGCGCGTAAGCCATAAGTGGTCCGCAGTGAAAGGGCGGCAGGTTCCCCCCCGCCGAACGCAAGTTCCCAGATATGGTCATTCAGGTAATCAGGAATGGAGAGGCGTGAATCCGCTGCGAGAGTAAGATAGAGCGGGTCGCCGGGAGCGAGTGACCAATCACGCATAGGTTTATTGTATAGGCAGACTGTCAAGAGGTCAAAGGGTATAATTTGGTCTTTGAAACACTCCGATGGTTGAGTAGGGCGAGCGTTTTTCTCGCCTGTATCGAAACCATCGAATAACAAGTAAATAGGTACCGAGAAACAAACATGAAATTGGTGGTTTCGAACCATGGCGCTTCGCGCCATTACTCAACCACCGAGATTGGAATGATACGAGGAGACTTTCATGGGACGCTACTTTGAAGAATTCAGTGTCGGTCAGAAGATAGTTACCGAAAAGCGGACCATCACTGAAAACGACATTATGACATTTGCCGCATTGTCAGGTGATGACAATCGCATCCATACCGACCCGGAGTTCAGCAAGACGACACCTTTTGGCAAACAGATCGCGCACGGGATCCTGGGTCTGGCGATTGCTTCGGGCCTTGCCTGGCAGACGGGCATCCTGGATGGCGCAGTGATCGCGTTCCGTGAAATCAATGAGTGGAAGTTCGTTGCGCCTGTTTTTATTGGAGATGTCGTTCAGGCAGAGATGGAAGTTACCGGGACCAAAGCCCTGCCACGTATCGGCGGAGGCGCGGTCACAATTAATTTCAAAATGAAGAATCAGAAGGATGAGGTTTGCCAGCGCGGCATATGGAATGTGCTGGTGATGAGCAAGCCAAAATAAATCATGACTGACGAAGAAGAAAAAGAAGAAGATAACAAATATCATATACGCCGTTTATTGGATTCAGAGGCAGACACGCGTGCGGATACTCCCGTTGAACCAGAGCAGGCTCAATCTGCAGATCCAGCTGCTACAACACGGGCAGGTACGCCGCGCCGCACACCCACACCTCACATTGCATTAGATAAAGACAACATGCCCCTGCCGCGCCGCGTCGATGAACTTGACATGGACGCTACGCGCGTCTCACCTGTTGCCTATGAACCGCCGAGTCGCCCGAGGAATGCGCAAACGCGACTTGCGCCACCTATTCAACCGCCCGTTTCGGGCCGGACAAATCCTTCTGACTGGAGACGTGGATGGGGAGGCTGTCTCCTGCGCGGGTTGATTGCCGCATTGTTTGGTCTGGTTATCTTCGCCCTGATTGCCGGATCAGGCCTGCTCTACTCGTATTATTCGATTGCGCGTACATTGCCAAGCGTGGAGGATTTGCAGGCCCGCGCCTCCCAATTCGAGACCACGAGCATCCTGGATCGAAATGGGAATTTGCTTTACGAGATACTCGACCCAAGCGCGGGACGGCGCACCTATGTGACCCTCGACAAGATCTCCCCGGTTCTCGTCGCGGCGACGATTGCCACCGAAGACAAGGAGTTTTACAACCACCCGGGCTTTGATCCATGGGCGATTTCCCGCGCTTTATGGGAAAACTATCGCACGGGAGGAGAGGGCGGAGGCGCATCCACGATTACCCAACAACTGGCGCGCGCCCTTTTGCTTTCGCCTGAAGAACGTGCACAACGGACTTATTCGCGTAAAGCGCGCGAGATCATCCTTGCAGCGGAAATTACGCGCCGTTATTCCAAGGATGAAATCCTTGAACTGTACCTGAATGAAATCTATTATGGCAACCTTGCTTACGGGATCGAAGCCGCGGCGGGGACCTATTTCGGTAAGACCGCCAACCAATTGACGCTGGCTGAAGCATCCTTCCTGGCAGGCCTTCCGCAATCCCCTTCCGTGTATGATATTTACAGCAACCGCGATGTAACCCTGGCGCGCCAGCAACAGGTACTTGTCTTGATGTTCGGGCTAAGCCAGGTGAATGGATGTATCGAAGTCAGCAACAGCGAGGTTCCCATCTGTGTGGATCAGGTCGCGGCGGCGAATGCGGCGAATGAATTGAAAACGCGCGTTTTCAATTCGCCTGATGTCAATACCCGCTATCCTCACTGGGTCAACTTCGTCCGTTCGCAACTGGAGGAGCAATACGACGCGCAGACCATCTATCGCTCCGGCTTCATTGTTTACACCACGCTCGATCCCACGCTTCAAGACGAAGCCCAGAGGCTGGTTACTGAACAAGTATCCTTACTCGCCGACAAGAACGCTCACAACGGCGCGCTGGTCGCCATCAAGCCTTCCACAGGAGAGATCCTTGCCATGGTGGGTTCACCAGATTTCAACAACGAAGCCATCTCAGGCCAGATCAACATGGCGGATAGTCCCACACGCCAGCCGGGTTCATCCATCAAGCCGGTCAATTATGTCGCCGCGTTCGAAAAGGGCTGGACAGCCTCCACATTGATCTGGGATGTGCCCAGCGAGTTCCCGCCCTCAGGCGATCCGAATGACCCGCGTGAGCCATATCGGCCTGTCAACTATGATGGAAATTTCCATGGGCCTGTTACGGTCCGCACCGCGCTCTCCAACTCGTTCAACATCCCTGCGGTCAAGACATTGGACTTCGTCGGCATTTATGATGATCCAAACACACCTCAGAAAGATGGCATGATCGCGATGGCTGAACGGCTGGGCATCACCAGTTTTACGAGACCAGATTACGGTTTATCCCTGACGCTCGGCGGAGGCGATGTCAGTCTATTGGAACTGACCTCCGCTTATTCCGTGTTCGCGAACGCTGGTAAAAAAGTCGCCCCCATCCCGATTTTGAAAATTGTTGATTTTCAAGGCAATGTCGTATATGAGTACCAGCCTCCTCAAGCTGAACAAGTCATCCGGCCTGAGCACGCGTTTCTTATGTCATCCATTCTTTCGGATAACGAAGCGCGTTCATGGATGTTTGGCCGAAACTCGCTCTTGAACCTTCCGTTTCAGGTGGCGGCGAAGACCGGCACCACCAACGACTTCCGCGATAACTGGACGTTGGGTTACACCCCAGACCTGGCAACCGGCGTCTGGGTGGGCAATGCAGATTACACGCCCATGGTCAACACAACGGGTCTGTCCGGCGCGGCGCCCATCTGGTCGGCGTTCATGCAATATGCTGTGCCGGTCGTCAGCGGAGGAGCGCCAACCGCATTTGCAATGCCAGGCGGCATTACTGAAAAAGTCATCTGTTCAATTTCAGGTACGGAACCTTCGCAATGGTGCAGGGGCGGCCAGCGCACCGAATTTTTCGCGGCCGACCAGCCTCCTCTGCCGCCTTCGCAGGACTTGTTGCGCCAGATCAGCATGGATACATGGACAGGCTTGATCGCCGGGGACGCATGCAAGGACTTCGTCAAAAACGATTTGGTCATGAACGTCAGTGATAAATGGGGACGCAACTGGTTGAGATCCGGCGCGGGGCGTGACTGGCTTGACTCGCATGGTCTGCCGCGCAATCCATTCTTCGCGCCTGACCGCGAATGTAGCGCCTCCGACCCGCATCCTGTTTTGCAGTTCACCAATCTGAATGACGGCACTGTCGTCACCGAGACCTCGCTTCCCATCACAGGCATTATTGATGTGACGAACGGCGGCTTCACCGGGTGGCGGCTCGAATATGGCATCGGCCAGGATCCATCCCAGTGGACTCCTCTCATGGAAGCAAATCAACGGTTTACTAATCCCGGTTTGATCTATACCTGGGATCTAAGTAACATTCAGGAGAGCAATATTACCTTGCGACTTTATCTCTTCAGCGGCGAAGAATACTATGCGGAACGCCGCGTCTCGATAACCCTCAACCTGCCCACTCCGACTCCACAGCCAACCCTCTCCCCGACTCCGTTCCCCGAAACCGCGGTGCCGACGGATACATCCATTCCCGCCATCCCGACAGAAACACCGACTCCCTTCCCAACCGATACGCCAGCAGAGACCCCAACGCCGTAGTCGTTGAGGATTAAGAATGAACGGTCAGACTCGCGCCTCCATCAAACCCGGCATGACCGTGCTCATCGTCTTGAAACAGGACCAACGCACGGGCAAACTGACCAAAGGCGTTGTAAAGGACATTCTCACCAAATCTCCGAATCACCCGCATGGGATCAAAGTCCGTTTGCAGAGCGGGGCGGTGGGACGCGTGAAGGAAATTGCTGAATAGCATTTAGTCTTCAAAATCAGTTTTAGGAGAGAACCGTGTCCAATCCATCATCTCGGCCTGTTCGCTATGTCGTTTTTCACAGACCAGGTCCCAAATGGGAACACAGGGTTGACTTCAGGGAGCAGGATGGCGTAGCTGAACACATCCAGCATTATTTGAAACTCCACAAGCAGCGAAAACTCGAGCTTGGCGGCCCGTTCCTGCTCCAGGACGCGGGTGGCATGATGGTTGCCACGAAAGACGTATCACAGGATGAGCTTGAGACTTTTGCCTCTTCTGACCCTGCCATACGATCAGGCTTGCTTGTCTATGAAGTCCGCCCATGGCTGACAGCCATGGAGCATCATTAGAGGAGTATCCATGATCCGACAACTTGCACACCTTAACTTTGTAACGAATGACCTTTCCAAAATCATTGATTTCTATGTCAATAAGCTCGGCATGAAGGTCAAATTCACGTTGAACAACAAAGCAGGCAAACCTTTTGGATATTACTTTGAATGTGGGAATTCCAGCTTCCTCGAGTTTTTCGATCAGGCTATGGCGGCCGAAGTCTGGGGCGGCAACGTGGAGGAATTGACCACAGGTACGCGTTACAAACATTTCTGTCTCGAAGTCACAGGCCTGGATGAATTTCGCAAGGAATTGAAAAGCAAAGGGGTTGATGTCTCCGAAATTTCAATGGGAATGGACAACTCACGCCAGGCCTGGATCGCCGACCCGGATGGCAACCAGATCGAGTTGATGGAATACGGGCCATCCAGTTTGCAGCTTACAGGGTAAGAA
>DATDRD010000050.1:0-2914 GCA_035291925.1 Anaerolineales bacterium | reverse complement strand
GGTGTAGCCTATGGAACTTTCCACCATCTCTTCCCTCCCCGAGAAGTCCCTTCGCGACCTGCCGCGCGTCATCAACCGCTTGCTGGGCCAAGTTTTTCTCTATCGAGATAAAGACGATGATAAGGACGACTATTACTTCGTCCACCGGCACCGCAACGCCTTTGAAAACGCGCTGGCATTGGCAGGCTTTAATCTGTTGCATGACGATTATCACAACATCTTCCAGGCTGTCTCAGAATACAGTTACTGCCGCGCCCACTATAAGCTCGATGAAACCCTGATGATCCTCGTTCTGCGGAAGCTGTACGAGGAGCGAAGCGAACGACTGAACCTGGCGCAAGACCCAGCGGTAACCATTGGTGAAGTCCGCGATGAGTACCGCACTATCACCGGTAAAGAGCGCGACTTAGGCATCGTCCAATATGAAACCCTATTGCGTCGCCTGCGTTCGATGGGTTTGATCGATACCATTGACGGCCGCACTGTGGATGTGCGCGACGCCGAAGCTCGTCTGCGACTGCGCGGCTCCGTTCGCATGATCCTCCCTGTCCAATCGGTAGACGAACTAGTTGCCTGGGTGCGCAAGTACCGCGCCTCTGGCATCGAGGAAGATGAAGAAACGTATGAAGACGCTAACTAAAATCCGCCTGATCAACTGGCATTTGTTTGAAAATACGACCATAGACTGCCAGGGCAGCACTTACTTTATCGGCATCAACGGTGCAGGAAAGTCCGCCATTCTCGACGCCGTGCAGTTTGCCCTGGTCGGCGGGCAGCGCGACGTGCGTTTCAATCAGGCCGCACTCAGCGGCAGCAAGCGCACCCTCGCCAGCTACGTGCGCGGCGAACTGGGCACCGAAGGCCAGCGTTTTTTGCGCGGGGATGCGACCGGGGTGATTGCCCTCGAATTTCGCAACCCCGATGGCACACTCTTTTCTCACGGCGCGGTCATTGACGCCTACGAAGACGGACACGCGCCCGATGTCATCTACTTCATCGTCCACAACGCAGGTTTGGATGACCGCTGGTTTTTTCAAGCAGATTCAAACGGACGCCTCTTCGACACCCGCGCCTTCAAGCGCCATCTCGATCATTTCGCCCTGCCACCTGCTTCGCGCGCCCAGACATTTTCTCGTCTGGAAGATTACCGCGTCCATCTCCTCAATCGACTCGGCCAACTGAAAGATTCCTTCCCTGCCAAAATCGTCAAGGGACTCGCCTTCAGCCCTCTCACCGACATCCGCTCCTTCGTCCACAACTACCTGCTGGATGAAAACCTGCTGGATGTAAAAAATCTGCAAGAGCAGCTCGACACCCTGCGTCACTTCGAAAGCCTTGCCGCCGACGTGCGCGACCGTATCGAATCCCTCAACAAGATCGATGAACTCGACAAAGAACGCGCCGCAAACCGCCGCCGCAGGATCACCAACGGATATATCGCCCGTCGCGCTGGTGGAGAACTCCACAGGGCCGAACTGAAGAACGCGCGCTTCAAGCTTGACGAAACCCACCTTGCCCTTCATCGCGCCGAAATGGATCGCGACCAACTGGCAACCCACCTCAAATTTGCTGAAACCGCCCTCATTGACGCGAAACTTGCCCTGCAATCCGACCAATCTGCCATCAAAGAACGCGACCTGCGCGAGAAGCTTGCAGCAATCGAAGCGGAACTCAGCATCCTCCGCCAACGCCAAACTGACATTGAAACAAACCTTACCAAGGAACGCGCAGATGCAAAAAAACTTCACAAACTCCTCATCGCTGACAGTCACCCAATTCCCTCAGAACTTGAAACCTTCATCGCAAAACCAAAGATGTCAAAAACGGAAGGCGCATCACGCAACACGATTCAAGAATATCAATCCGCCCTTGCCACACTCGCCCAAGAGTACTCTCGCGAGCAAGTCATCCTGAATGAGAAATCTACCGCTCTACGTGAAGAAGCCTCTCAGTTAGAAGACGAAATCCGCAAACTCTGCACAGGCGACCGCGAAATCAGTTACGAAAGCGAAGCGCCGAATGCCACGCGCCTGCGCCGTCTCCTGCGCGCCGAGCTCGGACTCTCCAGTGAAGAAGTCGTATTTCTCTGCGATCAGTTGAATATTCCCAACAAAGAATGGCAGGACGCCGTAGAAGGGCTACTTGGCCTCAACCGCTTCACCCTCCTTGTCCCGCCCGCTCACTACGACGCGGCCATGAAACTCTACCGCGAACGCAGACACAAAGACAATCTTCACGGTGTTGCTCTGTTAGATACAGAACGCATTCTTGCCAACAAAACGGAACACATAAAACGCTCCACTTCACTCGCATCGGAAGTAAAAACCGAAAATCCCGCCGCCCGCGCATTTATGGATTTATTGCTTGGTCATTACATCAAATGCGACGCCCTAGAAGACCTTCGTAATCATCGGACAGCCGTGACGCGCGAATGCTTCGTCCGCCGCAACTACACGGACAGCCACCTCAATCCACAGGTCTACAGACGCTGGTTCATCGGCGCGCGCGCAACCCCGCGTCAAATTGAAAGCCGCCAGCAGAGACTGGATGAAATATCAAAGGAGGTGATTGCGCTCAACGAACGTGACCATGCCTTGCGCGAACGTCTCGCCCTCACCCGCGATAAGACTCGTCCACTCATCGAACTCGAACACGCCCTTGAAGCCCTCACCATCCTTCCCGAACGCAACACGCAACACGCCTCTCTCACAAAAGAATTGGAGCAACTCGACTTGCACACCGCAGAAACTTTGAAAGCAGATGTGGAACGGCATCAGGCGGAGTTTACACGTCTTCAAGCGGAAACAGGTTCGGTCGAGCGTCGAATCGGAGGGCTGGAATCCGAAGCAAAGAATCTTGCCGAAGTCGAAATCCCCCGCCTCGAGCGCGAGATAGACGCGTCCATCCAAAACGC
>DATDRD010000049.1:0-9268 GCA_035291925.1 Anaerolineales bacterium | reverse complement strand
CGGGTAAATCTGGCGCGCCATTGATCGTAAATGTAAACGACGACGAGGATGGCGAACATGTGCAAGTCTACATCGGGTAAGGAGGTGTGGAATGGCTAGCTCTGAAGAACGAATGAAGATCTTGAAGATGATCGAGGAGGGAAAACTTAGTGCTGAGGAAGGGACGAAACTGCTCGCGGCTTTGAGCGAAAAACGGATTCCCACTCCGCCGCGCGGGCCGGGGATGCCTGGTGCGCCGCGCTGGTTGCGAATCCGTGTGACAGACGTGCGCTCGGGCCGCTCAAAGGCTTCGGTGCAGATTCCGCTTGCCCTGGTGGATGCGGGCATGAAGATCGGGGCGCATTTTGCCCCTGAAGTGGAGGGCGTGGATATGTCCAATGTGATGGAGGCATTACGCTCGGGTGTCACTGGCAAGATCATTGATGTGACCGATGAAGAGGATGGGGAGCACGTAGAGATTTTTGTGGAGTAATTGCCAAGCTGCATAGACCGACCGCGTGTTGGCAAGTCAGACAACCCTCAGAAGAGGGTTGTCTGACTTAAGGGGCCACAGGGATTCTGCGCGGTATAATTTCTCAAGAATGATCCATCCTTATGATTTCGAATTCCCGGGGTTGGCATCCAACTTGGACGTCCGATTTTAAAATGATATTACAAGCAAATAACCTGAGGAGAGGGTTGTTTTTCTGGATTCGCTGTGGTACGCTTTTTTGTAGAGAGTTATGAGAAGCCGAGGTTTTTCCTTCCGCCGCCCGAATGGAATGAGAGGTATTTTTATTATCTGGCTGGGCCAGATGGTTTCAGGAATAGCATCTGGTATAACAGCGGTTGCCCTGCCTATCTGGATTCTGAACTTCACAGACGGTAGTGGAACTGCAATCGGGATTTGGGAATTCTTTTTCTTCGGATCTTATCTTCTGGTCGTGCAGTTTGCGGGTGTTCTTATAGACCGTTACAACCACAAACTGATGATGCTCGTCTATGATGTTTCATCACTTTTAGTAATTGTTGTTTTACTGGTTATTGAAACAACGGGAAAACTCGAACTCTGGCACCTGTATACTGCGGCAGTGGTCCAGGGGATCGGCTTTGCTTTTCATTCACCTTCCTATTCGGCTGCAATTACGACGATGGTCTCGAAGAAGCAATATGTACGCGCCAATGGACTCATGGCGCTGATCTATGACATCCCGGAGATTTTTGCCCCGATCCTTGGTGGACTGCTTGTCCTGGTTATCGGCTTGAGCGGCGTCCTTACCATTAATCTAATCGCGTTTGTGTTGTCAATCGGTACATTGCTGCTTGTGGAGGTACCGTCGACGCCTCACACTGTAGAAGGAGAGAGATCGCGCAGCAGGCTGATCAAGGAAGTAATATACGGGATCAGATACATCCTTGAGCGTCCTGGTTTGCTCGGCATCGAGCTCATTTTTTTGTTCGGCAATTTGTTTTCAGGAATTGCCTTATCGGTCGCGGCGCTTTACCCTATGATTTTATTGCGTACAGGAAATAATACGGAAGCACTTGGCCTGGTTCAGTCGGTGGGCGCATTTGCGGTCGTAGTGACTGGTATTTACCTAAGCACATGGGGAGGCATTAAACGGCCTGTTCGCGCGATATTGTTGGGCTGGATACTTTCCAGTCTATTTGGGTTGACCCTGCTTGGGATAGGGCAGGTTATCACAATCTGGCTGATCGCAATTGTGGTCGATTCGATTTTTAGTCCCATTGTAAACGTTGCCATTGAAACCTTTTTGCAGACAAAAGTTGCACCGGATATCCAGGGCCGCGTTTTTTCAGCAAGCGATTTTATTGCACAGGCCATGATTCCCATTACTCCGTTGGTAGCGGGCTTCCTTGGGGATCGAATTTTTGAACCGGCCATGGCTGAAGGAGGCTCCCTGGTCAATCTTTTCGGCTGGCTCCTCGGTACAGGCCCGGGTTCGGGGTTTGGTTTGTTGATCTTCCTGTGTGGTGTGAGCGGGCTGCTGGTAGGGCTTTCCGGATATTTGGTGCCGGATATTCGTAATGTAGATAGGACCATGCCCGATACCCCAACTCTGCCTTCTATCCTGGCAGTGAGTCAAACCCAGCCTCCAGATACGAAGCCAAAGATCCGTGTGAGAATCTGGAATTACCATGGCACCAAGAAGTTCGTAAGTAAACTTGCAAAAAACATACGGGCAACTGCCCCAAGGAATAGTCAAAGAAAGGGAAAAGGTACTGGGCGGGCTCAAAAATAAAAGAGAATGAAGGTTCCTAACCTGATCCAAAAGAAAGCACCTCCTGCTGATTTTCAGACAGGAGGTGCTTTTTGAATCTGCTCTTGATGGTTGGTTAAGAGCAAAAGATTTTGGATTATGCAAGATCTTCCATCAATTCCATCGGGACAACGGCTGCACCAACGACTCCTGGCCCTGTATGGACTCCCAACACGGGCGAGATACGCCTGACTTCGAGTTTGGCAATATTCAGTTTATCTTTTAACTCGTCCCTCAACACCTCTGCTTTTTCAGCGAAGCGGCCATGCAGAATGGTGACCCATACGGGCGCGTTCGCATATTTCACGTGGAGATGTTCAGCGATCGACGAAATCGATCTGCCAAGGGTTCGCCCTGTGGTGACTGTGCTGTACCTGCCATCACTATCCACGCGGATGACGGGCTTGAGGTTGAGCAGCGCGCCTGCCATGGCTTTCACGCGTCCAATGCGGCCGCCGCGCGCGAGATACTCCAATGTATCGAGCGTATAGATCACTTCGGTCTTTTCACGGATCTTTCCGAGCCGCTCCTGGACCGCAGCCAGTGCCCAGCCTGATTTGGAGGCGAGCGCCGCGGCAATCACCTGGAATCTCTGGCCGCCTGAGAGGCTGAGCGTATCCCAGAAGCTTACATTCGCCTCAGGTTTGGCTTGCTCCCCGCCATTGCGTGCTGCCTGGATGGTACCGCTCAAACCGGATGAAATGTGGATCGACAGGATCTCCCTCCCTTTTTCTGCAACCTTTCGATATAACTCCGCAAACAATCCACTGGATGGCATCGCGGTCGTGGGAATGCTCGGGCGCATCGCCTCAAGTCGATTGTAGAAATCATCTGCCGTGATATCGGCAGAGTTCACCTCGCCTTCAGGGAACTGGATGAACAACGGTGCTTGTATCACACCCAGCTGCTCCAGTTCTTCGGCAGACATGTCCGCCGCGCAATCGGTTACGATTTTCATGTTAGTCTCCTTTTTTGATATGTCATTGCGAGCGTTCTTGGCGAAGCAATCTCCCAAAAAGTTTTGGATTGCTTCGTCGCCAAAAGACGGCTCCTCGCCATGACGATTATTTCTTTTTATCCAAAAACCACTTCACTGTATCTCCAATACTTTCATACAACGAACGTGGCGAATAGCCTAATTCTCGTGTCGCTTTTGCGTGGCTGATATTTGAATTGCTCTGCAATACTTCCAATGAATACGGCGTGAAGCGCGGCGTTGCATTTGCGAACCTGTAATACATGGGTGTGAACACCGCCGCGAATTTTGCAAGATCAAAAGGTATTTTCATTTGAAAGAAATTTTTTCCTGTGATCTCACGGACGGTCTCAAGCAAATAGCGCACAGTGATTTTTTGCCCCGATAAAATATAACTTTCTCCGCGCTTGCCGTTTTCTGCGGTTGAGATCAATCCATCTGCAACATCGCGCACATCCACGAAGTCATATGCGCCATCCACGTATAAGGTTGGCTTTGCAGTTGCAGCATCATGAATGACCGCGCCCATCATTGATCCGCGAAAATCATAAGGGCCGATCACGCCAGTGGGGCAGGCCACAACCGCTTCCAACCCCGCATGAGCCGCGTTCAATACATCCAACGTTGCTTCTGCTTTTGAGCTGTCATATGCACCGTAGGGGTTGTTCATGTCGTATGGCACATTCTCGTCAATCACGCCATCTTCCACACGTCGTATTGCATGAATGGAGGATGTGTAAATCAATTTCTTGACCCCGCTTTCCATTGCCGCGCGTAGAATATTTTTTGTGCCATCCACATTAACTTTTCTCACGAACGGATTCGGGCCAGGCATGATCGAGATGACGCCCGCCAGATGAAAAACTCCATGCACGCCACGCATGGATTGAAACAACGAATCCATATTGAGGACATCGCCATCGACCGCCTCAACATTTAAACCCTGAATTGATTCGCGGCATTCGCCAGGCAGGATCAACGCCCGAACTTTTTCACCACGTTTCAAAAGTTTTCGCACAAGGACATTTCCCACATGCCCTGTTGCTCCAGTGACCAACCACATATTTTTACTTCCTCACTTTTTCAATAAACTATTGACCAGCATAGTTGTACTTTCGCGCGCCACCTTTTCCCATTTTGCGCCCTTGGGGTCGAGCAGGCTCTGCAACAACAACCCCATTGCTGTGGATATGATCATGCGTGAAGCAAGTTCTGGATTCACTTCCACGAACGAGCCTTCTTCCACGCCTTTTTTTATGAGAGAAGTGAAATGTTTGTGATAGCGACGGTAGGGGGCAATGCTTGCCTGCCATATTTTGTCGTCGCGGCTGGCTTGCAGCCAGAATTCAAGGAACATCGGCAAGCCTGCACCTGCAGTTTGAAAAATATATGGGAAGGCTTCGGTCATTTGCGTGAATGTTTCAGGAACCGTTTTATCTTTGGATGCTTCAATAGCGTTGTCTATTGTTTGCAGCCAGCCATCGAGCAGGGCCAGGAAAAGCGCCTGTTTGCTTTTAAAATGATGATAGAACGCGCCTTTGCTGATGCCAGCATCTTTGCAAATATCATCCACGCTCGCGGCATTGTATCCGCGTGTGGAAAACAACTTGATGGCTGAAGAGATGATCTTTGAACGTGTTTCTTCGCTGCGTTGCTGCATTTTGCCTCTCGTCGATAAAAACCGACCAGTCAGTTTGTTTTTACCTCCGATAGATTGCACTGTCAAGATGATGGAAATCACAAGGTTGTTAAACTAAAACGGGACAGCGACAGCCGTCCCGTTTTGTAAAAAATAGATTTTGTTATGCAGGTTTGTGAGCCGTGATCTTCGCGCTGTACACTGCTTTGTAGACATCATCCCGTGAAATGGTTTTCAGGTCAATCGCATCGCCCATATCGGCGAGCGCGGAGTCAACAGTTTCCTTGTCAAAGAAAACTGGTTTGATGGAAATATCTGTAAAGCCGACCGATTTCATCATGCCAATATAAACTTCAGCTTCCACCGCGCCAGCCACACATCCGGCCCAGGCACTCAGGCTTTGCTTGATCGATTCAGGCAATGGCCCATCGGTGACGATATCGGATACCGCCAGTTTGCCTCCGGGCTTCAGAACACGGAATGCCTCGCCAAAGACTTTGGATTTATCCGGCGAAAGGTTGATTACGCAGTTCGAGATAATGACATCCACCGTATTGGAATCAACAGGAAGGTCTTCGAGATAACCCTGACGGAATTCCACGTTGGTCAGGTTCAACCGCTTCGCACTGAACCTGGCGCGTTCGATCATCTCCGGAGTCATGTCTACGCCGATGACGTGTCCCTTCTCGCCGACTTTCTTTGCCGCGAAGAAACAATCGAGGCCCGCGCCGGAGCCGAGGTCGAGGATGGTTTGCCCGGGCTGCAACGATGCGAGCGTGATCGGGTCACCGCAGCCGTAGCTGATAGCGGATTCCCCGCCGGGAAGTGTGGCAAGCAAATCTGCCGGGTAGAGACTGCTTTCGGCACTGCAGCAATCTGAGGCGCCGTCCTGCGACTGAAAGGAGTGCCGAAGGGGTTCACAGCAAGAGGCGTTGCCCTTCGACTGGCTCAGGGTGGCACTCCTGATCCGTTCCGCATAATGTTCGCGAACAACTTCATGGATGGGGGTATTTGTGGTCATTGTCTATCTCCTTTATATAGATATTTGTCTATATGTTCTGGCAAAAAATTAACGGGATGCCGCCCAGGATGGCAGCCCGCGGTTAACTTTGGATCACTTGCTTGACGGTGAGAGTAGTCTGTGATTCGGGTGCAAATTTCAACATGATCTGCCCACAGCAGACTGCGACGCGTTCCTGATTAAGCGTGTAAAACGTTTGCTTGCCTTCTTCGCGGATATTCACGAGACCCGCTTCGCGCAGGATGGCGAGATGATGCGAGACGGTAGGTTGGGACACTTCCATCTTGTCGACAATCTCACCCACAGATAACCAGCAACAACAGCACTCGCTCATGATCTTCTGGCGGGTTTCGTCGGCAATAGCTTTGGCAAAGAGGACTGGATCAAAAGTTGTTTTCATAGGATGCTTCTCTTCCGCTTGCGCGGTACTCTGTAAACTCGGCGCGCAGAAATTCTTGTGTACCTTCCGGGCCTGTCAGGAATAGAGAGATTGGCGCAGTACTGGATGTGATCTTCAGCGTAAACCCCAGGAATGGACAGCATCGCCGCTCGTTTGAAATAAATTCCCCCAGTTTTGTAATGATCCCTGTTTCGTTGGGGAAAATAAATCCATAACCGTTTTCCACTTCGTGAATATCTTGCATAGATCGATAAAGCCGGGTCGTAGACTGAATGTGGTTTTCACGTTCGCCGGGCGTAAACACACCCATATTGCAGACGAGGGGAGTATCTGAGACATTCGAGTTCATATAGATAACCATCTATTCGTTATTATATCGATGTTTGTCTATTTGTCAAGAGTGGAGGGATAGATTTCTTTCCGAACTCTTCAGTAAGCCGTTGAGCATCCTGCGTCTTCCGCACGCTCCCAAACACGCGGAATCCGCGTTGGACGAGAACTTTGGTGATGCCCCAGCTCTTGAATGGCGCGGCGCATAGTTTGCAGCGCGGATTTGACGGAAGCAAGCCATAAAGATGATAGAGGTGACCGTTGGTCGGCTCGCCCTCGGTCAACATTTGGTACCACTGTTCCTCGACCGTAGGTTCCGTGGGCATAGCTTTCTCCAGGCGTAATTATGCGATGGAAGCCATTTTGACGTTCCCCGGGTCGCAGTGAAACGTTTTCAGACTATTTGCATACTGCGTATAACAAAAACGGACCTTTTTCATCCTGTCCTTCTTTTTCGAATGTCATACCTATCTTAGTTGCCACCCTGATCGAAGCCTGATTCTCCCGGTCAATCAGGCAGATCAAGCGGGACAACTGCAAATGGTCGAAGCCATAGTGAAGAATGGCTTGTGCTGCCTCGGTCGCCAATCCTTGTCTCCAATACTTCTTATCCAACAGATAGGCAACTTCCACTTCAAGGCGCTGGTCAATCGTCCACGGAAGCAACCCACAACGACCAATGAACTGACCCGTTTCTTTGTAGATCGTTGCCCAGAGTCCCAATTCAGGGTGAGTCGGATGTCCGTTTAGAAACCACTCCAATTCTTCCCTCGTCTCCTCATAGGTCAGAGTACCTTCGGGGAAATACTGTCGGGTTTGCTTGTCACGGTAAAGCGCAAATAGAGCATCCAGGTCATCCATGACAAGGTGCCTGAGCAGAAGTCTCCTGGTTTCAAGAATTACTGTATCAGAATCAGCCATCATATTTGTTGTTTGCGATTCATCGTCACCGTCTTGGGCAGGTCCCTCGGGAAATCAAGTTCTCCCTGCCAGCGACCTACTCATCCGCGCCGCGCATGAGACGTGTATGGTCTGGGGGTGTTGTCTCAGCAAGTTTGATCGAGCATGGTTTCAATGTTCACTCGGTGAAGGCGCGTATTCCTCAAGCAATTGTTCCACTTCTTTTGCTTTGTCTGCAATCTCATGGCTTTCAAACTGCTTGATCTCGAACAGGTGAGATAGTTGCCTGTATAACGCGGGCAATCCTAATCTCTCTTCCACCTGTTCTCGAATCCATTTGTTGTAAGCAATCGGATAGGTTCGGCGCGCGATGAATAAGGCTTGCAAAAACTCGCGGTATGCATTGTAAAGCCGGTCAAAGGACTGGAAATAAAGACCTCGTTCAACATAAAGTGGAATGTGATGCAGATTGTTGAGACAATAATGCCTCACCATATTCAGCCTTTGTTGGCGTAAGTCCTCGTTGTAGTATGGGAACCATTGTCGCTTGAGATGTGTCAGATAATCACTGCCTTGCCACAAAGGAACGCTATACGCCAGAAAGTTTCCAATTTCCAGTTCAAAATCGTCCGGTCCAGCCGCCTCGTCGCGCTCCCGGGGCGTAAACGCGCCATCCGTAAAGCCAGAATGCACAACTGAATACCTGCCAGCTTTATACAAGGCTTTGATGGTCTGATTCACTTTCTCAAATTCCTCCCAACCGGTTTCCATTAGGCTCAATTGTGATTGCCACTGTTCTGGTTGGGCCAGCACAACGATATCAAGACAGCTATCGCGAGTCGCTTTGCCACGCGCACAGGAGTTGACAAGTAATACAGCGTCAATTTTGTAATTGGATACGAAGAAATCAACGATGACATCCGCAGCTGCCTGGTGTTCCGGAGTTGGATAAGTTGCTTGTAGTAGCATAGCCTCTCTCTACAGGGTGATAGTTTCCGTGATTGTACAGGATTACGGGTAATCCGTTATGTTGCTATCCCACAAACTGACTTGTTCCACCTTGCCGCGTATGAGAAAAGAACAAGCCCCGAAGGAAATTGGGGCTTGTCTTTATGAATATTAGGAACCCTGACTGCAATGATCGTCTGAACTGGATTAGGGTTTTCTATTTATCTATATGTGGCTCAGTAAAATAGGTACCAAGTTGATCTTTTACAAGGACCCATCCGGTGGCATATCCTTTTACAGGTGGGAAGAGCCTGACTTCCGCCCATACCTTCCAATGACTGTCCATGATAACGGAGTTTGTTCTGTAATACCACGTCGTCTTATTCAAAGCTGATGCGATGATTGCGCCACCGGGCTCACTCCGAACATACAACCCATGTTTATAGGCAATTTTCAGGGTTGAAAGGGAATCAACAGGAGGAGGTGGATAGTTAGGATGTTTAGGAGGATGATCATAAACGGGAGGGGGAACCCCAACGCCAGCGGGCAAATTGATCACTTGCCCGGCATAAATCAAGCTGGGGTTCCAAATCTGCGGGTTAACAGCCAGGATGTCACGCCAGCTAACTCCCATTCTCGCCGCAATTTTGCCGAGGGTATCTCCCCGCTGTACCACGTAGGTGCCGCCGTAGGTTGGGTAGGAAACGGGGGTGTACCCCGTTGGGATGCATAACACCTGGCCTGCGTAAACCCACCATCCAAGCCCCGGGTTCGCGGCTCGAATGGCTTCGAC
>DATDRD010000048.1:0-3611 GCA_035291925.1 Anaerolineales bacterium | reverse complement strand
TGTCGTTCGCGAACACATTCCCTGCAGCGATAGCCGGTCGGCGTGCGGACCGCGCACGAAGCGCAGATCGGGCGATTACAGTTGTTGCAGCGCAAGGAAGTTTCACGATTTGGGTGGACGTAACAATACAAAGTTGTTGATTCGGTCATCTCGGCAATCCTAAAGAGTTTTCGTTCATGTGTGCTGTGAGATTACGATAGAAGTATCCCGGGTCGCCAAAGCGGACAAATTGGGCGGTGACCTCCGCGGCACATACATCCACGTGGTCATCTTCCATCAAGATAATCGATGGCTGCCCATCAACGCTCAAAACAGCGTTTTCGCTATCGACTTGCATACTTACCATCGACCCCTCGGATAAAACAACCGCGCGATCCACGGAGAGATGCGGGGCAATTGGCACTAACAGAATATTTCGTAACTCGGGTGGGAGAATAGGCCCGCCCGCAGCGAGGGCATAGGCCGTTGAACCCGTTGGTGTGGATGCGATGAGTCCATCTGCAACGTAACTTGTCAACAGACGCCCATCCACTAAAGCAGACAACCGAATCGGACGGACACTCTGGCCGCGCGCAACAACGACTTCATTCAACGCATCCCAACTTCCCAACGCTTCGCCTGCGCGAACATGTTCAGCATGAAGCATCATGCGATTCTCGATCCATGCTTCACCATTCAATAGTTTGTCAAAATACTCACGCCATTCCTCCTGCTCAACCTGAATGAGAAAGCCTATCGTTCCCAGGTTCACGCCCAGGATAGGAACATTGCTTTGAGCACATAGATTTCCCGCCCGCAAAACGCTTCCGTCGCCACCCGCGATAATGAGCATATCAAACTCGCCACGCCTGACCCGCTTGCGAAGATTCTCATCATACAGGGAACCAAATGGCGCCTCCATCCCCTTTTCTTTCAAATAAGCGGATATTGCCTCAGCCTCCGCGAAAGCTTCGGGCATCGTGGGATAGGCAGTGATAACAGGTCGCTTGGGTATGAACGAGTCGGCCATAATACGATTATACCTTTTTGACAGCCATAGAGGACACAGACCGACCGGCTCCCGGCCCGAACAGGCTGCAAGTGTGATATCCGGTACGGTTCAAAAATCAAGCAAGGCTCTGATCACACACCTTCCTGAACCCACAGCGGGCGCAACGGGAGGCCTGTTCATGCGAGCGCGGAACGTTGTTCCTGTGCTCATCACGTTTCATCTCAGCCAGCAGATCAAGCAAAGTTGACTCTAATTCCTGTGTGTAATCCACGGCAAAATCGCGGTCGTTGTAGTGGATAATTCCATAAGGCGGACGTTTGCCGTACGTTTTTTCAACCAGCAAACAATAGGAAGCCAGCTGGTAGATGTGCGAGTCATATGGGGATTCAGGTGCGCGCCCTGATTTGACCTCCACGGGAATGATCTGTCCATTCTGCTGGACGAGATAATCGGGCTTGCCCGTTAGTCCCATAGCCTGGTAGAAGAGCGGTTTCTCCAACTTGCCCCAAGCGCGCGTGTCTGTGTAAATGACGCGTCCACCGGGCAAACCCGCTGCCTGTCGCTGGCGGTTGGATTGCCAAAAGAAGAGGATGGCGAGAAAGAGGAGGAAGAGAGAGAGGTAGAGCATTTAGTAATTGGGAATTAGAGATTAATGGCCCGTTTAATAACCTTCTTGACGCGTGCGAGACCCGAACCAGACAAATCTTCCATGCGTTTCTCAAGGACCTTGATGAAATCCGCCTTGTTGGATGAATTAACAGCGGGCAATGTTTTCTCTGAGTGTTGAGGCACTTCCTTGGGACGACAACTTGAAAGATGTTTCAACAAATAAGGAAAGATGGCTTCATTGTATTTCCTATTCGCGGCGGCTGTCCACGCGAGGGTGGAGATGGCGTTATCCACTGTGATGACAGAACCTGTCTCTTTGGCTTTTTTGATCTCGTCCAAGTGTTTGAACACCGCATCGGGATTTGCTTTAGCAGCTTCGGCAAGAGCAGTCATCCCGCCCCAGACAAGACGGTTATTCCTGCTTTTGAGCAGCGTGACAAAGTCCCCGGCATAATCAGCAACCAGTTTTGGTTCGATATAGCCAATTTCATAAAGGACTTTGATGCAGTCAGCTTGAATGTTCTTGTCTTTGTTCCACAGGTTTTCTGCAATCTCGCGGATGCCTGCTTCATCCTTCTTTGCGGCAAGAGCACGCGCCAGTTCCTGATTGGGAACTTCATCGCGGCGGCCTAAAGAAGAGGCCAGGCTGGTTATGATAGACATAGGAACCTCTGTGAAAATCCGCGGCTAAAAAATCTGCGCGGTGCAATAAGCCACCAGCAACACCAGCGCTACAAAAAGCAAAACCAATCCCAGCGTGCGCGTGAGATTGGAAGCAAGGACTTTGCGTCCATGCTGGCGGTGGAGTTCGGTCCCAGTTGCAAGTTCGGACTGGTTCTCGGATTCGAATCCCTGTTTGCGATACCACCAGGCGCGGCGGCAGTACAGGTAGTTGCCAATGTCAGAAGAGCGGGTGACGGGCATGGACGGAGTATAGCACAAATTTTCTAATTTCAAGGGCTGCGTCATAGCGAGCTGATGGGCAGAGCATTCTGCTGATATACTCTCGATTACTCTGTTCATCCTTTAACCCACGGGAGATGATTGGGTAAAAATCTTATGTTCATCAAACCAAACAAGACCAAAGCCAGACTAAAGGCAGGGCAACCTGCCTTCGGCGTGATCGCCACCTCGGATGACCCGCAACTCGCAGAACTCTTCGGCATTGCGGGCTTCGACTATTACATGCTCGATGCCGAGCACGGATTGATCGATCCCATTCAGGCGGCTCATGTGATACGTGTCTGTGAAATAACAAACATCACGCCCATGATCCGCATAGGATCCAAGGACCCAAAACTCGTCCTGCAATATCTGGATGCCGGCATGATGGGGATCATGATGCCAGGGCTGGTGACCGTTGAAGAAGTGAAAATGCTTGTTGATGCAGTAAAATATGCCCCCATTGGAAAGCGCGGCCTGGGATTCTCACGCGCCTCAGGCCATATGGCATATACCAGCACTGCACCCGAATACATCAACTTTTCAAATGAACAGACAATGGCCATCATTCAGTTTGAGGACGACAGACTGCTTGGCAAGCTACCCGAATTGTGCGCGGTTGAGGGCCTGGATGCATGCGTCGTTGGGCCGCGCGACCTTTCATTGGCAATGGGGTTCCTCGACGGGCCTGACCATCCCGAAGTGCAATCCGTCATCGACAAAGCCATCCGTATTATTAGAGAGGCCAGCACAATAGCCGGTATCACAGCCGGGACAAGAGCCAATGCGGAGGGGCAGGTCAAGCGAGGCGCAACGATGATCCTGGCCGCTGCACAATCACTGGTGCTGGCTGGCTCGAAGGATTTTTTACCAGAGAAATCATGAGACTGGATTTTCAACAGAATTGAATACACGACATATAAGCCGGGAGCGCATGCCCTGTGACTGGATGAAGATAGGTATAATCTCGGTATGACACACTACCGCTTTTATCATCCCATAGAAGTCCGTTACGGGGATTTGGATCCGCAGGGGCACGTCAACAACGCGAAACATCTGACCTATTTCG
>DATDRD010000047.1:0-4567 GCA_035291925.1 Anaerolineales bacterium | reverse complement strand
ACGGAAAAGTAGGTAAGCAAAGCTGCACGCGCCTGCGCCAGTCTACTTGGCAGGGAGGCTACCGTAGTTGCGATCTTCTCCTCAATCTCTTCCAACGTCTTACCGTTTGTGCCGAAGGTGTCCAACACGCTTGTGACCGTGCCATCCGCGTTCAGGTGCATACGGCCCTCCGGGTACACGATCACCACCATACCCTCCTGCCATACTTCCGGCTGGAATGGCTTGAGCTCCTCAGGTATGAACGCGGGTATCAACATGAGCACATATCGTTCGCCCCGCTTATAGACCGGATCGTTTTCGTCAATCATGAAGAATGGCAACGGCAATTTGCCGGACCACGTTACGCCCACATACCCCTGATAGAGTGTCAGTGTTTGACCCGGCGCGGCATCACCCTGGTAAACTTTCACGACGTTGAGCATCACGCGCTGAGTCGGGACACGATCAACATGGGCAGGCTCTTGATACCCAGTCGATGAGACAAAATCAGGACCCTGTTTGACGGACTTGACATCTGCAAGTACGATGAGATCCGCGCGGTTGACCATTTCTTCAAAGAACTCGCGTGGCGTAGGATCTCCATGCAAACGCATTACTGGCAGGTAGCGCGGCCAGGCAGCGATCAAGACTGTCACTGTAAGGGCAAGCAGTGCAACTATCGCCCAGAAGAATTTTTTCTTCATCAAGATACTCCTTTCAGAATATCAGCGAATATCTGGCGCAGCTCCCGATACGTGGTCAGGAGGTGGTCATCGTCATGGGTTGTGTTTTCATCGTCCGATATCCCTGATTATCGGCTATGGTCTCGAAGCCACTTGACCAAGTCTTCCAACGGATGTTGGTCGATAGGACGGAAGTTATCATTGATTAGAGAATTTGCTGGTCCAAGGGAATGGCCTAAACCAGGGTAGATAATCAATTGATAATCCAAGTGACCTGCTGATTTGAGCGCCTCTTCCAACCGGTAAACATCCTTCGCCGCCGTTGCTGCATCGTTCTCTCCCTGCAAAATCAGTATGGATACCTTGATTTTGGCGGCTTGCTGGGTGGTTGAAGGTAGACTGTTCTCAAGTACATGTTTATATGCGATGTTCAACAATTCATCAAATGCTGGTAAGAATTCGTCGTCGATGGATATTGCGCCATCTCCATTCTGATCCAATTCAGCGTTGATGGCAATATTGCCTCTTTCGGCTACGGCTGGATCGAGAAAATACCACACGCCTCCTTTCGCAATCTCACCGCCCGATCCCATAATTGCTTTCTCGAGGATCTCACGGGTCACACGTCCATCTGGAGAAAAGGAGCGCAAATAAGGGACGCCGACGTTAAGCACCTGGCCTTTCCCGACATCGAGAAAAGGTAACGCCACAGGACCCTGCAGGATCAGCCCAGCCAGCTCAGGGTGCTGAACACTCAGAGCTGCCCCAATTACACTGCCTTCACTCCAACCCAAGATGAAGATATGTTCGCTGTCGACATGTGGATTCGCTTTGGCTGCCACCAACACCTTTTCTGCATCTTCCAGGAGCAGTTGGAGTGTGATATTGTGCGAGAACTTTTCCCAATCCACCTCTTGCGGACCGCTGACATAGTGTTTGTTGAAACGCAGAACGGCAAAACCCTGTGGTGTAAGGTAATTGGCAATATCCAGGAAGTTGTGGGACAGTAACGCCTTCTCGCCCCATGACGAATAACGAGTGTAATCCATATCCGCCGCGGCTCCGCCGTGCAGCAGTATGATCGTTGGGCTGCCTCCATCATTATTTGCTGGGTAGGTGAGCTCAGCCTTCGTTTGAAAGTCACCTAAATCAATGGTCAGGCTTTCCCTGGCGATCTCTGAAAGGACAGGTATAGTCGGTGTAGCAGTTGGAAGTGTGCTGGAACAGGCAGCCAGGGTTGTGATGAGAAGAATACAAAAAGTTAAAAGTCGAATGTAATGTATACGGGCACCTAAATGTTCGGACATAGGATACTCCTTTGGGAACATCAGCGAATGTTGCTCTGAATGATCGAAAGCAACTCTGCTACAGATAGATCGTAATAATCCGAGACGATGCGGTCGCCTGCTACATCAAGATAGGCCATCTCGTCCTCCAGATGCGGCAAATGCTCAAAGATATCATCTGCAACTAAAAATGCCGCCAGTGTTGCAGTGATACTGAGAAGCAAAGCGATTCGGTTGGCACGGCGCGCAAGCACAGGTGGGACGGCTGGCGCACGCGGCATACAACTTCTGAACATTGAGCAACTCAAGGCGCTCATTTGTCTCATTAATCGACTGGGCGAGGTAATCCTGAGCTAAAGGCGATCTGCCGACCGTCGGGCGACCAGGCCAGGGACATATCGTCGGCCGGGTTGTTTGTAAGGTTCTTCAAGTCACTGCTATCGGCGTTCATTACATAGATCTCTCGCTCGCCATCCCGAGACGACGTGAAGGCGATCTGCCCGCCATTCGGTGACCAGGCGGGGAAGTCATCGTGGGCTGGATGGTTAGTAAGGTTGTTCAAGCCACTGCCATCGGCATTTATCACATAGATATCGAAAGAATCAGGGTGGCCGCTGTCCCGATTTGAGATGAAGGCGATCTGACGGCCATCGGGTGACCAGGCCGGTTGCCAATCCTCGGCTGGGTTGCTGGTGAGGCCCGTCAGGCCGCTGCCATCAGCGTTCATTGCGTAGATTTCCCAGTTGCCACCGTGATTCGATGTGAAGGCAATCTGCTTACCATCTGGTGACCAGCCCAGCCACTCATCGTCGCCCGAGTTGTTGGTGAGGCGTGTCAGTCCACTGCCATCGGCTTTCATGACATAGACTTCTCGGTTGCCATCCCGATCTGACGTGAAGGCGATCTGCTTACCATCTGGTGACCAAACCGGCGGCCAATCGTCGGCCGGGTTGTTGGTCAGGTTCTTCAGGTTACTCCCATCGGCATTCATCACGTAGATTTCCCCGTATGGATCACCCTCCCGATATGATGTGAAGGCGACCTGCTGGCCATCCGGTGACCAGGCCGGGAACCAATCGCCGGCCGCGTTGTGGGTGAGGTTTTTCAAATCGCTGCCGTCGGCGTTCATCACATAGATTTCCACATTGCCATCGCGATTCGTTGTGAAGGCAATCTGCTTACCATCTGGTGACCAGACTGGCCCATTATCGTCAGCCGGGTGGTCGGTAAGTTTCTTCAGGCCACTGCCGTCCGCATTTATTAGGTAGACTTCATAGTTGCCAGCCCCCACTGATGTACTAGGGCCGCACGCCGCCAGGGCAAGGGTGAGGACAACCAAATTCAAGAGCTTCTTCTTCATCGTACTTCTCCTTTGCCTGTTTATGGAATCATTTTGCGTGACATTTTGAGAGCAAATTGAATATCTGTCAGCATGGGCTCAGGGCAATAGTATATGACGGCCAAGTTGCTGAAAGTCACTTCATATGCCAGCGAGTCTTTTACCACCGCATTAACGTCATCCGGATCGCTGAAAGTAAGCGAAGCCGATCCGCTTATTTCGTTTGCTTGCAGCGTGGTGATGGTTATCGTCCCGGAAGCTATGTTCAACGGTTTTAGCACTGCCGGGTCAAGAAAGGACGTGGGACTTGCTAAGATGCGAATATCCCGGTTATTTGCCGCATCCACCGGTTTACCTATTGTAATGTTTGAAATATCCCCAATGCTGATTTCCAAGCCCAGGATGAAGAAAGGGCGCAAAGAACGGACTGCGTTCCAGGCGAACGTCAATCCCAGGCCCAAAATAACGAACACTGCCGAAATTCCGAATCCCAGATCATTTGGAAATGTCAGACCTGAATTTCCCAGAACAATTGAAACTGGATAATCAAAGATTTCCTGTAGAACAATTCTGGGCAAGTCAGAAGCCAGCAACAAAAACACCCCGGCTGTAATTATCAGGGTTTTCGGTTTTGAATTTTCAGTTTTCATCGTACGGTCCTCCATATTTCGCAAGTACATCGCGCGGCCTGTTCGATCATTTCTGCGGCGAGGCGGGCTGGGAATTCACATCCTGTAACCTGTCAAGGAAGCTCCACTTATGGTTCCAACACGAACATGCCATACTTCCAATCGCCCGGGATATTGCCAATCGTAACGAGAAAGCGGCCATTCGGCGACCATGCCAGGGGTTGCGTTACGAAATCGCCTGTGCTCCATTGTCCAATTCGTTCAGCCTCGGGAAAGGTCTGCCAGGTGACATTCTCCTCGCTGGTGAACGCCATTTGCGTCCAATCGGTAGTCCACATTGCCGAGTCGACATCATTCGCGAACATTTCCCAATCACCGCCTGCCTCCTCCACGCGGCGGATCCAGATCGCATGGCTTTCATAGCCGCCGACCTCGGGACGTTCATCCATGAGCAACCATCCTCCATCTGCTGAAAATGGTTCCCACCACACATGTCGAAACGGCAGAGTCTCGACCAGTCCATTCTCTGCGTGGTACAACAGTATCGATGGAAAGTTCGCTTCAATACCAACGCCTTGCAAGAGGAGATGGAACGAATCCTTTTCCATGCCCGGAGTTGCCATTGCCTGTAATCCATATTCATCGGGACCC
>DATDRD010000046.1:0-2204 GCA_035291925.1 Anaerolineales bacterium | reverse complement strand
AAGGGATTGGTAACCTCATTGCCGTCAACAACAGCCACAAGACGAATTTTGTTCAAAAGGATGGCAATCGTCGCGTCAATAAACCGCACCGACACTTCCTGAATATCCACGTCTTTGTAGTGAATCCTCCCGCTTCTAATGACTTCGAGTTCCTCATCCTTGGACATGGTTGCGCCCATATGGACAAAGACAGCCTTTTCATGAAAGAGGGTGGCTAGGGGATCTACTTTGCGTTCTGACATCCAGCGCCACTTCTCTTTGGAAAGATTGATTACTTCTTGCTCCGATTTTACATTTTGCATAACTCTCTCCTTATTTTTCACTGACCGCTGCAATTTTCAAATATCAACTCAAGCGAAAGTCTAACACTTGGAGATGACTCTAAGTCAAGGGTTCTGTATATATATTTGATGATGAATCTGTACTTTCCACCTGCACTATCACAATGGGCGGGCTAACGGCTTGCGTTATTAGAATGTTCTTGTTTGGGACGTGGCATCGGCGTATCCTTGGAGTGATTCATCGCCGGGAACGCTGATGGGATGTGAGCGTTTGGGTTGTCCGCCCGCGGGTATGGGATCGATCTCAGTAGAAGTGAGATGGAAGCCCGCTGCGTTACCCAGCACCTGCGGTACTGGGCAGGTGTATGGACACCCGGCGGAAACTAATCTGGGATGGCGCAGAGCGCCAGAACCCGTATCGGTACCTGCAGCTCCAAACCTAAAATCCACGTCCCAAACATAATAAGGAGTCTAGCATGAAAAAAGGACAAAATACAAGAGGCTATCAAAGGTACATGGCGCTCGATATTCACCGGGAGTATATCCTGGTGGGAGCCCAGAACGAGGAACAGGTCTGGGTCCTAACGCCGCGACGGGTGAGTACGGAGAAGTTCCCCGAGTGGGCGAAGAAGAACATTCGCACCGGGGATATTGTCGTGCTTGAGACGACCACGAATGTGTGGACAACCTATGACATTGTGGCCCCGTTGGCGAGTCGGGTATTGGTGGCGAATGCAGCAGAGGTGGGTGAGATCGCCAATGCCCGGGTGAAGACGGACAAGGAAGACATCAAACGCCTGTTGAAGTTGCTGATCGGAGGCATCGTCCCGGAAGTGTGGGTACCGCCGATGCCTGTGCGGGAATTGCGAGCCTTTACCTCCTATCGTGGACGCCTGGTCAAAACCAGCACTATGATCCGGAACCGCCTGCAAAGCCTGTTGCACAAACACAACCTGAAATTGTCCGAGGCAGGACTACTGGACCAAGCCTGGTGGGAAACGCAGAAAAACATCAGTAGGCTGGAGAAGCTGCAGATCCGTCAGGAATTGGCGCTGTTGCAAGAAGTCGAAAAACTGAAGGTGGCGGTGGATGAAGAGCTCCAGCGCCAAAGCACGAGTTCAACCTGGGGCAAACCAGCCTTGCAGATCATGCAGCTGCCCGGCGTAGGGTACATTGTGGCGATGACCGTGCTGGCTGCCATTGGTGATATTTCGCGTTTTGAAAATGCCAAGCAGCTGGTTGGATATGCAGGGATCGGCGCAGGTGTTCACGACAGCGGCAAGACCCACAAAGAAAAGAAGATCACGAAAAAGGGACGTCGAGAATTACGCTGGGCAATGGTGGAAGCGGCCTGGCGGGCGGTGCGCATGTCTCCATTTTGGAAGGCAGAGTACGAAAAACACCTGCGTCGCATGCGCAAACCGAATCAGGCGATTGTTGTGATCGCACGGAAACTGCTAGTCGCCATCTGGCATGTACTGAGCAAGGAAGAAACTGACATTCAGGCGAGTGAGGAAGACTTGGCATACAAAATGCTTCTGCTCTCCTGGAGCCTGAGCGAAGATGTCCGCCTAGGGCTGACCTACAAGCAGTTTGCGAAGTATGCACTGATGAAGTTGGGCGTTGAGACGGACATCACGCGCTTTGTGCGCAAAGATGTACCAAGGAGGCTGTCGCCCAGAGAAGAAGTGCTGGCGCGGATGGAAGAACTGGGTATTGCGCAATAATATGAAACAAGGCTGAGTGGGGAAGGGAAAGTCTGAAGACAATCAAATATCGAGAGTGCAACCTCATCACAAATTCACAGGCAGTGACGGGGATGGCGGAGCTTTGCCTGTTCAAGAATAAATTGTGGCCAAAAAAGAGCCGTGGGAGTTTTTCTCTCTCACGGCTCGAATCGATTCTACTCGGCACTCATAAAAA
>DATDRD010000045.1:0-5526 GCA_035291925.1 Anaerolineales bacterium | reverse complement strand
CCGGAGCACTTAGGTAAACAGGTAGATACGTAAACAGGTAGACACGTAAACAAGTACACCTGTATACCTGTGTACCTGTATACTCCCTCCCCCATGCCCCAGACCAAATTCCGTTCCTTTCGCGTTGAGGCAGTTGTGCTTCGTCACAGCGATTATGGCGAAGCGGATCGCCTGTTAACCCTCTACACGCGCCAACTCGGGAAGACCCGTGCGCTTGCCAAAGGCGCGCGCAAGATCGCGTCACGCAAAGCGGGCCACATCGAGCCGTTCACGCATGTCAAACTGCAGCTTGCCAAAGGACGCGACATGCTGATTCTCACGCAGGCCGACACAGTGGACGCCTATCTGCCTCTGCGTGAGGATTTGATCCTCACGAGCCATGCCTCCTATGTGATGGAATTGCTGGATCGATTTACCTACGAAGAGGAGATCGAGAGCCCATCCACCTTCCGTTTGTTGACGGATACCCTCTCCCGCCTCGCTTCAAAATCGGACCCGTGGCTGGTCATCCGTTATTATGAGATGCGCCTGCTCGATCACCTGGGATTCCGCCCCCAGCTCTTCGAGTGCGCCAACTGTGGACGGGAAATCAAAGCGGAAGATCAGTACTTCTCGTTCAGCGCGGGCGGCGTGATCTGTCCGCGCTGTGGAAAGGGCTTGCCAAATTTGCATGCCATTTCTGTCGAAGCTCTGAAATACCTGCGTCACTTTCAGCGAAGCAGTTATGCCGAAGCGACGCGCGCAAGGCCGGATCTCGATGTTCAACAGGAGACCGAAACTCTCATGCAGGGCTACTTCACGTATCTTCTTGAACGTGAATTGAATACGCCGGGGTTTTTGAAAAAAATCAAAGAGTAGGCAATTTCCCTTATCCCTTCCCCCTATCCCACACGGGCAGAGAAGGTCTCATCCTCTTTCCCCAATTCAACACAAACATCCAGGCAGCAGCCTTGGCGATTGGTTTCATGATCCTCCATGCGAGGATCTGGAACCACTTCCATTTAATGGGATAGACGATGTAAGCCGTAAACCAGCGCGCCAGAAGTGTCTGTCCAAGCGGGCTCAGCAATACACGACGCCTGTAATCGCGGAATGAAAAATCGTTGCGTCGAATTGCATCACAAATGACGCGTGCCGCCACTGCGCCATATCCCAGCGCGATGCTAATGCCTTCGCCGAAGAGTGGGTCTGCACCGACGGTATCCCCCACTAACAACACGCGCGGAACTGACATCTCATTCCTGGGGCTGAACCAGCGGATGGGATGTCCCTTGATTTCGTAATCGTTCAAGTCGAATCCCAGACGCGACATCTCTTGTGCAAGGGGTTCCTTGAGTTGTGGGCGTTTCTTATTTGCAAGGATGTTCGTATCGTAAATTCCCCAGCATCGCATGGGTTCGCCTCTGACCTGCGTGGGGAAATCCCATACGTAGCCCGCGATGTTATCGGGGACCGGGAAGAAATCGAAATAAGCGGCCGGCCCCCTCCCTTGCCCTCCCCCAAATTCGGAGAATTTGGGGGAGGGTTGGGAGGGGGTCAGCACTTCCAGCACCCGCGCGGTATAAACCGGTGCGCCGGGGAAAATGCAGCGACGCGTGATCCCATTCGAGCCATCCGCGCCGACGACGACCTGAGCACGGAATCTACCTTGATCGGTCTCGACAGTTATACCGTCTTTATCAGGAACGATATTCCTGACTGTAATCCCCTCTCGAATTTCCATGCCTCTATCCCTCACTTTTGTGGCCAACCATGAATCAAACTCGTCGCGGCGGATGACGCGTAACGCATGTCGTTTGGGTATGCGGATTTTCAACCCCCTGCCTTCAAAATCGAAATGGATATCCTCCACATCGACATGGGGAACTTCGCTTGTGTCGAGACCGAGCCGCTGCAGGATGAGTTCCGCGTCAGGGACCAGGCCGCCCGCGCAAAGCTTGAGGCGCGGGTAACGCGCTTTTTCGAGGATCAGGATGCGGGGCGCGAGATGCGGAGCGATCCGTTGGAGATGCAGCGCGGTGGAGAGCCCGCTCGGTCCCCCGCCGACAATGATAAGGTCACGATCCATGCCAATCCATCAGGCGAACGCACCTGACCAGACTTCAAACTGCCGCCCCTCACGTTCATCATCTTTATAGAAGGTCAGATAGGTGAGCGTTTGATACCGCACGAATTTCTGCTCCCTGGGATCTTTGATGGCGAGGTCGTAATAGGAGCGCCATGTCCCGGAGTTGATGTAGAGCTGGTTTTGTTCACGCGGCGGCTCGCCATCTGAATCAAGCGGGATGATCTCATGATGATGGGTGTGCCCGTAAACGATGAAACGCGCCGAGTTGTTGAGGAAAGCGGGTTCTCGCAAGGCATGCTCTGCCAGGGAGCGGTCATCTTCCCGCATTCGGTCGCGCACCCATATCACGATATCGTTGAGAGTCTCAAACGATGTGCGCTTTGATATTTTAATTACCAGTTGCAGGGCATCGACGATGTCGAACTTGAATGCCTTATCCTGCTCACGGACGACATCGAGCTGGAGGAACTCATCGCACAGATCGTCCCACACTTCCTTGAGTTCCGTCTCGAGGGCGGTGGTTCCCGCGTGACGTTTGATCTGCCCGCTGATCCAGAGCGGGGTTGCCAGCGCCGGGCGGACGTTCGTGATCCGGCGCAGGCTGTCTATGATCCCGGTGGGCAGTTTGTCCCCGTAGCGTTTTTGCACTTCGACCGGGTAGCGGTTGCATATATCCATGGTAAAGACGTCGCCGAGCGTGGCGTGATCGCGCCCTTTTTCGCGGTTGAAGTTGAATTTGTCGTAATAGTCTCCATGACGTACAAAGACCTTGTATGTTTCCATGATTTCATGCAGGGGCAGGTGTTCTTCCAATTCGTAGGGGAAGCGGGAATATGGATTACTCAAACCCATTGAGTCCATGATCTTCCTGCGGATTTCATCGAAGGCGCTTCCTTCGAGATGATAGTACCAGTCATGGTTGCCAACCATGTAATGAATGCGGACTTTTAGGGCGATGCGTTCCTTTGAATCGAAATCAGGCTGCCCGCGAGGGTTCGCAGGGGGCAGAATGACTGTCTGACCGTTTGCGATGCGCTTCAATATTTCAAGCGACTCTTTATTCTCCCGGATGATGGCCTGTGTGGCTTCCTCCAGTTTGGGCGCGAAGTGCGGGCTGCGGATGTCCGTCCACGGGCGGGTGTAGTTGAGCGCACCGGGCGCCGTATCCAGCCAGAGGGTGGAATGGATCGGGTCGAGAATGTCGCCCATCAGCACAAGGTCGAGACTGTCAATTGGACGATATGTCCCATCCCTGCGGAAGGAGGCGAAATAAGCCGTTTCACGCAAACGATTGGAAAACAAACGGAAAGCGCCTGGCGCAATGGAATTGGCAGTTGTGCCGTCTCCCAGATGAACATCGCTGATAATGACGAGCATGTTTATCCTCCTGAATAGAGTTGATCGGTAGGTCCTTTGAATTATAGTCCCGAATGTTTGAGTACGCGGTGTATAATCTCATTGCGGAATTGACTGCAAAAGCGCAGGAAAGAAATCCTTTTCGCTTATTCCAGTAACTTTGCAGAACTCCCCGCTTCAACTGACAATGCAACCAACAGCCTGTGGAATATTTTGCCTGAAACGCTCGAAAACAGGGTTAAGCGGATTTCATCACTTCCATCCACATGAAGTAAAGGACATAAAATGATGCGCAGAATTTTTACCGGCGTATTGCTTGCCGTGAGTTCGATCCTTCTGGCCTCCAGTGTGATCGGGATTGCCGCGCTATGGATCTATAACGAGCCGCTGACAAGTGAGGCAACCAACGTATTGGTGGAAATTGATCTGGAATTCGCCCAGGCACAGGCCACACTGCAATCTTCACAGAAGGAACTGGAACGCGCCCTGCGTATCGTGGACGCCACCGAGAAGGCGCTGGAAAAACTTGCCGAACAATCCGGCGATGCAGAAAATATTTTCGACAGCATCCAGGGCACGCTGGACGACAAACTCATCCCGGAATTGAAAACCACCCGCGAGAGAATTGACGCGGCGCGTGCGGCACTGGAAAATCTGCAATCCGCTTTGGATGGTATCAGTAGTTATGTCCCGTTTGTCGACCTGAAAGCCCCCGATAAGATATTGACGGACCTGATCGATTCCGCCGATTCGCTGGATTCCGAGATCGCGAACGCAGAGGAACTTGCCAGACAGGCATCGACATTCGTTGGCGATACATCCTATCTGCTCGGCGGCGACTTGACTGAGACGAGGAACAGCCTGCAGGATTTTCTCACAGCCACACAGGAATATGAAGAAAAGGTGACAGGCTGGCGGCGGCAGATTACGCAACTGAAGGAACGGGCGCCGGTGTGGATTGACCAGGCTTCGATCGCGTTGACGATCTTCCTCGCGTGGTTCGCCCTCTCACAGTTCGGCTTGATTCTGCACGGGATAGGCATTCAGTACGGAGATAATCCGCTCTGGGTGTTACGGGGAAAATGATCAGCCAACGATCAGGATGGCTGCCATCATGCGGTACGTTTTCTGCCCTGTTTATGCTTATACATTGCTGCGTCCGCCTGGGAGAGCAATGCCTCCATGGTGATGGTGGATTTCGAGTCGACGCGGATGACTCCCAGGCTGAAAGACAGGGCATACCCGCGCTCGGATTGAAGGTTATGGGCATCCACATTACTCTGCAGGCGCGCCTGCATGCCAGCCAGATCGCTTTCGGTCGCGTCGATAATCAGGGCTACAAACTCGTCCCCGCCCATGCGGCCAATGACATCTGAATCACGAAAAGTATCCGTCAAAATGCGGGCAAAATGAGTTATAGCCGTATCCCCGGCTGTATGGCCGAAGGTATCGTTGATATATTTCAGGCTGTCCAGGTCTATATATAGCAGACACAGGGAATAGCCAGCCCGCCGGGTAAATTTCAACAGCCCGGTGGCAAGGATCATGAAGCCGCGCCGGTTATTCAAGCCGGTCAATCCATCGCTCAACGAGAGGCTGCGCAGGCGGTCGTTGACCTTCTCCAGCTCCGAGACTTTTTGGTAGAGTTTGTCAGCCAGCAGTTGCAGGTGTTCGCGCTGGAGTTGTCCGGTTTGCGGCAGCCTGGCAGGCTGGGTTGGCTGTTTGAGAGATTCATTCACTGCCCGCAGGATCTCCTGTGGTTCGGCAGGCTTTCTGAGGATATGCTGTATTCCGCTGGCCCGTGCCAGCCTGTGTATTTCCGATACATCATAGCTGGCAGTCTGGAAAATGACCGGTATCCCCATCAGGAGGGGTTCGGCGCGCAGGCGCCGCGCAAGAGTAAACCCGTCCATATTGGGCATGAGAACGTCGGTGATGATCAGATCAGGGAGTTCGGCCTGCGCCAGCTCCAATGCCTGGACACCATCATCGGCTTCGAGCAGGCGATGGCCAAAATTACCCAGCAATGTAATATACGATCGGCGGTCGGCTGGGTTGGAGTCAACAATGAGGATGGTTGCCATTCCGCTTCACCTTTTTGC
>DATDRD010000044.1:0-4272 GCA_035291925.1 Anaerolineales bacterium | reverse complement strand
CAAGATCGATGATTATTCTTTCAACCAGGAGACAAGTGCAGTTATAGGTACTGGACAGAACATACAGTTGTATGTGACAGGAGCATATGTGTCGGCTAATGGGGTCGATTGGGAGAAGTGTCCCAAAGGGGACACATATTGTATGAGTGCTGGTTTTATTGAGGGAGGCTTTCCGCAAAGCGAAGACTATGATGGGTTGACATTATGCCCGTCCAACACAATCATCCGATCAGGCTTTGCTCCTGGTAATTGGATCAACGGGATGCTGGCGTGGAAGATCAGGGTAATCCCAAATTCTTGAAATTCAAATGAGAATAGGCGGTCTGCATGCGATGGGCGCTGGTTTGCGTCGTTGCGAACCCCACTGCGCTCGCGTTGTTCAAGACTCGTGGCTCAATGGGCGCAGACATCTGATGGCTTCGCCGATGCACTCATCAAGATTGCTGAGGAAGCCAAGACCCAACCCGACCTGCTCCATAATGCGTCAGGCACCGCGGAGTTCGGCAGAATAGATGAGGTCAAGGCAGCGAGGGAGTTGATGTTATGTAGCTGGTTGCCTGAGGGTTACGATAGCCAGTAATCAGTGAAACAGAAAGCCTCGGAGAGTGATGTCTCTGTTGCTTTTTTGATTCTATTGATTGTAGTACTATACTTAATGACGCAGATGTTCCGGGATTTCGCCAGTTTTCTCTGCGCGGCCTAAAAAATGTAGCTGGTCGCGAAGCGTGGTGTTTGGTTTGCCTTGCATTCAATTTGAAATGGATGCACTCGATCTGGCTGGCGCAAGAACTCTATTGACGCGCCTGGTGTTCGAAGTTCAGGAAAATTTACTCATGAAATACGCCGTTTAGACCGCTTTTATTGCATTTACTGCGCTCTTTTGCCCAATCACTTGCTCAGAAATAACTCTTATCGCTCTCTCTCCGACAACCTGCTAGCATTAGTAAACGCGAGAGCAAAGTGACAACAGCCAGGATTATCACAATGGCTGATTCCCATGTAATCACGAACGTCCGATACAGAAATGCAGGCGAGCGCCCTGCTGTAACAAAATCGGTTGTCTGTTCGATGTTGTTGACTTGTTTTAGCATATGCAATATCTATTCAGGAGCTTTGCAGAACAGCAGACACAACGATACGGTGAATGTCCACGAGATAGGGATGACAAGAAATGAGCGTCACTCTCGGGTCTGGCGTGGGAGCCATAACTTCCACCGCTGTCGGCTCAACCATCTGCGTCCCAGTGACAATATACGTGTATTGCCTTTGACTGGTAAATAAGATGATGCTGTCACCGGGATTCAGGCGATCCAGGTAGCGGAAGACTTCTCCGAAGACATCATTATGGCCTGAGAGGACGATATTGCCGTTTTCGCCCGGATTTGGTGTGCCGACGTGTTGCGCTACACCTTTCTTGAGTTGTTCCCAACCGTCACCCTGTACCAAAGGCGCGTCCACACCGATAGCCGGTATCTGAATCCTGATCGCCTGCTCAATTGCAGGGATCGGAGTGGGAAGATTCGACAACGACTGCCATACCGGGCGCAAGTGTTCCGGGATTTCGGCCTCATTCGGTCTCGCGCCGCCTGGACTATTGGGTGGTGTATGACCATCCGGCAGAACAATCTCCCTGATTATGGGTGTAGGCCCAAGCGCAGGCCGTTGGAGCGCGGCTGATACAATGCCATTTAGGGTAGCCAACGTTGATAAACCGTTTACCACAATGAAAACGAGTCCTATCACCGCCAAGAACTCCATGCCAAGAAGAAAACCGTCCAGCCAGGTACGGCGCGTTCCTCTGGCATTTTGGGCATTTGTTCTTCCAAGGGAAGACCCATTGGCAAAGATATCGACCATGTCCCACTCGTTGACAAGCGGAATCGCTCGTCCGGTTCGGTAGAAATGTTCAAGTCGCAAATTACGCCATGCACGACGCTTTTCCACCAAAAGGAACCGTACTTGCTCTAAAGAAAGATCCTCCGGGCCCTTCCTGATCATTCCTCACCTGAGTAGGTCTTTTTCACGATGGTTAAATTTCTTTATCCTCGACAATGACTTTTGTACCGCCAGGCCATTCAACCGTCACATCACCCGGGTCATACGGGACCTGAGGCAGGCTCCAGCGAAAAACCCACTTCGCGTCCTCAGGGCCGGCGTTGACACACCCGCGCGAAGATGGCTCGCCATAATTATTGTGCCAATATGTCGAGTGGATAGCGACTCCCGTCCCTACAAAAAGACTCACCCACCCAACTGCCGGCAGATTCCAGCCCGCTGAAGCACTACCTCCGCTCAATGGCAATGAAATCGCTTTGCGCCAAATTGGCGACTCGCCAACTGGAGTAGCCCATGCGTCCACGCGGTTGCCCCAGGCGTCATACAACGCGCCGCTTGAAATGCGCGCAAAGTGGACTTCTCGATCTCCTTCAAAGCAGGAGAGAGTTTGCTCCCAGATTTTCACGACAATACGTTTCTGCGCAGGGTCTACATCTGGGCTGATGGGGGACATTTCTTCCGCAGTCAGTGGACGAAATACTTCAGCCTGTCCCCAGAATAAATCACCAGAGCCGTATTTTTCGTTTAAACGGTACCAGATTTGTCCGTTTGCGTCGGCCCGGATTTGATCCACCCAGATAATCTGACTGTAGTAGAAACGCGCTGGCAAGTTGATGGAGGCGACATATTGCAGCCACGGCGCACGCGCGGGGGGATTATCGAGAATTAAATCCACATAGGGAACGGTGACTTCCACCCACATCCCTTCGCCAACACTGGTTGTCAGAAGATTTGTGACAGGATCATTGAGTTGGTTTTGCACCGGCTGGACCTGCCCGCCCCAAATAAATCCATTCGGCGTTTCGACAAATCGCTGATTGGTTCGCCCCGGCATGGAGCCAACGGATTCGCGAATCCATGCAACAACATTATCTTCGTACAACGCGCCGACGATGGGACTGTTCGCATCGGGACGCGAGAAAACATCTACCTTGCCGACAGTAACGCGTCCCAACATGTCTGCTTCTGGAAAGTCAGGGAGGATCAAACTTGAGAATGGACGGAATGCTAACGCGCCCGCGCCCAACGCGGTCAATTTCAAAAAATCGCGGCGAGAAAGGTTTCGATTACTTCCTGTCATTCGATGACTCTACATGAACGTGCACACCTTGAGCGCCGTCCGCATGCCCGTGATTCATCTGTCTCATCATTAGCAGGTGCGATAACGGACAAAGCAACGCCAAGCCCACCAACGCGACCGTGTTCAACGGAATCTTGAAGAGAAATACAGCGGCAAAGCCTACAGCCGGAAGCAGACAGCAAATGAGCATAATCAGCATGTGTTGCTTGTTCATTTTGGATCCTTTTATCCAGTCCGTTTGAACGCTGGCAACTGAATGAATAAATTATCGTCTTCAATTTTCGTTTCAAATTCATCCAACGGGCGCGGCGGCGGGCCGCTGACGACATATCCGTGTTTGTCGAAAACCCCATTATGGCAAGGACTGAAGAATTGCTCGCGTTCGGCAATCCAGCGGACGCGACAGCCAAGATGCGTGCATATATTCGACAGCGCATGATAGTTGCGTCCGTCCTCTGTTAGAACATAGACACCCACTTCTTCTTCGTCTACTATCCAACCGTTCTGGCGTGTTACCTTAGGTTTTAAGAGCGTGGGTGTGCCTAATTCAATGGTTGATAAAGAACTGACCCGTATCCAGTTAGACTGGTCTGTTTTTAATGCGGGGCCAATGATGTAGGCAATGGCGGGAATGCCTAATGCGGTGCCAATCAGACCACCGATTAGTGAAATAGCTATTTTCATGGCGTCACGCCGTGAGATATCTTCGTGCTTTTTCATTTCATCCTCCAAAGTTCTATTCGCTATGCAGATCGCTTGAATGGCGGCAACAGGACAAACAAGTCACCGTTCTCGATTTTGGTGACGAATTCATCCAGCGGGCGCGGCGGGCCGCTGATGTTATTGCCTACGATGTCGAAATGTCCATCATGGCAGGGACTGATGTAATGTTGAACGTCAGGATGCCAGCTGACCCGACAGGCGAGATGAGTGCAAATGTCCGAGAATACGCGAACATCTTTCTCGGTCTGGCGCAGAACAAATACGCCGTAATCCAGCCCCGTCCTTTCCCAGCCGTTTACTTTGGTTCGCGTGAACTCAAAAAGCGTGGGAATCCCGATTGGATATTTATCGAGTGGGCCGAGATCGACGACCGATTCATCCTCCGCTTGGCGGAGGGAGGGCGAGAGCAGATA
>DATDRD010000043.1:0-2905 GCA_035291925.1 Anaerolineales bacterium | reverse complement strand
ATGCGCCGGCGACAGCATAAGAGGTGCCGGGACCAAAACGACAGTTCACGGGCTGGTCTTTGGGCGACGCGAGGATCGTGCTGGGCGTGGAGGTGGGCGTGATGGTGGGTGGATCAAGCGTCAGCAGGGTTTCAATCAGGATGGGCGCAGGCGTAGAAATGTCCGGTGTCGGCGTATCAAGCGTCGGCTGGGTGGGAGGCGGAGGCGTTTCTATCGTCTGATCTCCCGGCAAATTGCATGACGATAATGCAAAGGCAAATATAACGACGACAATCCATAAGAGGTTTTTCATCCCATCGTCCTTTTCAGGAGGAAATCTTAATCGGTTGATCGACTTATGACAATAGCTCCTACGGTGCATTATTTCGATATTTTCTGCCAACAGGTTCGGCGTCAATTGGGCGTTGAAACCTTTCTGATCAAGCTGCATCATCATCACTTTACACGCCCACAACCTGTTTCCAGGCTGAAAGCTTCATACGCAGCATTCATCGAAATCTAATCATTCAGCATTATGATTCAGTACAGCAGAAAAGGAGAAACTTCATTGAACAGATTTTGGAAATGGACACTGGCGATTCTGGGAATCCTGATCGTACTGGCAATTGTCGCAATTCCCTTTGCCATGCATTCCGTGTTTGGTTTCGGCGTGGCGCGCGGCTTCGATGGCTGGAATGGTCCGATGATGCGAGATCATCGCGGTTTGGGCTTTGACCGTTTCCACGGCCCGCTGATGTATGGCCGCGGTTTCGGTCCCTGGGGCGCTTTTTCCTTCTTCGGCGGGCTTGTGAAGCTGGCCTTCTTCGGTGCCTTACTCTACGGGGCATATTGGCTCGGAAAGCGCAATGCGCGCGTTGTGCTCGACCCTTCAACGGGTCCCTCTGCGCCTGCGCCAACGGTCGAGCCGGAAGCAGGGCCTGGAGACGCTTAATCCCCGGAAAATTGCAAGGACGGATTTCAGCCTGTCCCTGTTTGCTTTAAGCCGGATGATTTATGGTAGAATCTTTTTTAGAACATTTATTCTGTATCAGATGAGAGGAGATGATCATGAGCAAAAAGGTAATGGTCTTCGTAGGGACGAGCAAGGGCGGCTTTATTTTCGACAGCAATGAAAAGCGCAGGAAATGGCAGGTCAGTGATATTCAATTCAAGAGTTGGAACGTGATGCACATGCAACTGGATCCGCGCGATCAGCGTCTGCACGCAGCCACGAGTCACTTTGTCTATGGTCCAACCACCCACTATTCAGACGATCTTGGAAAGACATGGACACAGGCAAAGCAAGTGCCACTGCTCACACGCCCGTCAAATTCCGGCAGACCCTCCAGCACAGTGGACGAAGCGTTTCGTTCTGAAGGCGGAGAGAGCATCAAAGATAAGCCTGAGAAGATGATCAAGGTTTGGAACATTAAACCGGGACGCGAGAGCGAACCGAATGTGTTATATGCCGGCGCACAGCCTGCCTCCTTTTTCGTTTCCAAAGATCGCGGTGAGACCTGGACTTTGAACGAGAGTCTGTATGATCACCCACAGCGCGGTGAATGGAACCCCGGAGCCGGGGGGTTGACCTTGCACACTATTTTATTGGACCCAACAAATTTAAATCGAATGTATATCGCAGTTTCAGCCGCAGGTTGTTATCGCACCGATGACGGTGGACTGACCTGGGCGCCCTACAACAAGAATGTGCGTGCTGATTTTATGCCGAACAAGTTCCCGGAGTTCGGGCAGTGTGTGCATAAAATGACCATGCATCCTGCCAATCCACAGGTGCTGTATCAACAGAATCACTGCGGTGTCTATCGCAGTGACAACGCGGGCGAAGATTGGATCGATATCGGCGATGGCAAGTTACCTGCGAGATTCGGCTTCCCGATCGCGGTGCATCCCGCTGACCCACGCACGGTGTACGTGGCGCTGGAAGAAAGCGACGAATACCGCATGAGCGTGGATGGAAAATTTTCCGTCTGGCGCAGCCGCGATGCGGGCGATTCATGGGAACGCATAACAAAGGGTTTGCCAGAGAAAGCACATCTGGTTGTTTTGCGCGAGGCCATGGCGACAGATACCTTTGAAGATGCCGGGATTTATGTCGGCACGAACACGGGTCAATTGTTTTACAGCCGCGATTCGGGTGATAGCTGGGATTTGCTGGCAGATTTTTTGCCACCGATCCAATCGGTTGAAGCGGCAGTAGTGTAGGTTCGCCTGGCCAACTGTTCACTTCGTGACATGTCATTCTGAGCGGAGCGAAGAATCTCAGTCACCATAAAGAGACTCTTCACTCGCTCAGAGTGACATACATGCTTTACGGCTGCAAGCACGCGGGAATGGAATCAGTTAAGCCGTTGGGATCCTGCGTTGTCCCATCTTCGTCATAGATCTTGACAAACCTTACTTCGGGGAATTGCTTGAGATTCAACATGATCAGATCCGCGAGGTTGAAATCCCGCCCATCGGATGTACATGTTCCTTCGAGGAAGACATGCGCGACGCCATCACGGATTTCCAGCCTGCTAAAGCCGGTGAATCCGTTATAGAGCGCGATCCAGCCGAAGGAAAATCGCTCGGTCGAACCGGGTCCTCTGAAGTATTCATCCAAAACTGTGCCAATCACATTGTTGGTACGCGCCCAGCGCACACCTGTCACTTCGAAAGGTGGAGCATTCGCGTTGTAACGTGCCTTGCTCACAAAATACACATTGACCTTCACAAACGACAGCGTGGCAGTGGGACGTCGCGTGTGTGTTGGAGTGGGAGTCCGTGTGGGTGTACGCGTCGAAGTGGGTGTGAGGGTTATGGTTGGAGAGGGTGTAAAGAATTCTGACAGGCAGAAAGGCTCTGAATCGCTCAACCCGGTTGGATTCTGTGTCTGTCCATTCTGATCATAGATCTTCACGAACCT
>DATDRD010000042.1:0-4894 GCA_035291925.1 Anaerolineales bacterium | reverse complement strand
GGCCTGGATATTGATGCGCTTCGTGTTGTCGCAGAGGGAGTTAATGCCCTCATGAATAAGGACATGGGTGTGTTGGTTATCACACACTACCAGCGTTTGCTGAATTACATAAAGCCTGATTATGTCCACATCATGCTTGATGGACGTATTGTTGAATCGGGTGGACCTGATCTGGCTCTTCATCTCGAAGACCAAGGCTATGACTGGGTTCGCGAGAAGTACGAAGAGCCCTCTGAAGCGTAGATCAGATTCCATAACGGTGGCAGTTGTCGGTCTCGCGTGACGCGGTCCGTCATCTGCAGGAGTGTTAGGTGTATTATGAGTGAAGATACAAAAATCCTGGAAGATATTGGCGAGTACAAATACGGTTTTCATGACCGCGACGATAATTATGTGTTCAAGTCTCAACGCGGATTGAGCCGTGAAGTCGTTGAAAATATCTCGCGCATGAAAGGCGAGCCGCAATGGATGCTCGAATTCCGCCTTAAGGCGCTGGCGCATTATATGACGCGTCCTATGCCGACCTGGGGACCTGAGCTCAACGATCTTGAGCTTGACAATATCTTTTACTACGTCAAGCCGACTGAGAAGAGCGAAAGATCATGGGACGATGTTCCCGATGATATTAAGAGGACCTTTGACAAATTGGGTATCCCTGAAGCCGAGCGTAAGTTTTTAGCTGGCGTGGGCGCGCAATACGAATCCGAGATGGTTTATCACTCTGTCCTGGAGCATCTCGAAAAACAGGGCGTGATCTTCCTTTCGATTGAGGATGGTCTGCGACAATACCCTGATTTGTTCCGCGAATATTTTGGCACGGTCATCCCGATTGAAGATAATAAGTTCGCCGCGTTGAATAGCGCGGTGTGGTCAGGCGGCTCGTTTGTGTATGTACCGAAGGGTGTCAAAGTGGACTTGCCTCTGCAAGCCTACTTCCGCCTCAATACAGCCAATGTTGGACAGTTTGAACGCACACTCATCATTGTGGATGAAGGCGCCTCGGTGCATTACGTGGAAGGTTGTACTGCTCCGCAATACACCACCAACTCCTTCCACAGCGGTGTCATTGAAATCGTGGTCAAGAAGGGCGCCCGCTCCCGTTACTCGACCATTCAGAACTGGTCAACAAATGTGTTCAATCTCGTAACCCAGCGTGCCAAAGTTTACGCAAATGCCTCACACGAATGGGTGGATGCGAATATTGGTTCGAAACTCACCATGAAATATCCTTCCTGTTATCTCATGGAGCCAGGAGCACGCGGCGAAATGCTTTCGATGGCGTTTGCTGGAGCCGGTCAAACGCAGGACGCGGGCGGCAAGATGTACCACTTCGCGCCGAATACCACCAGCAAGGTCACATCCAAGTCCATCAGTAAAGCAGGTGGGCGTGCTTCGTTCCGCGGCTTGCTCAAAGTCTATAGAGGCGCAAAAGGCGTCAAGTCCAACACAGTTTGCGACGCGCTTCTGCTCGATCCACAATCCCGCTCGGATACCTACCCCACCATCGAGATCGACGAAGATGATGTGACCATCGGTCACGAAGCTTCGGTGAGCAAAGTGGGTGAGGAGCAACTCTTCTACCTGATGTCGCGCGGTCTCAGCCAGGAAGCAGCCACCACGATGGTTGTATCTGGTTTCATCGAGCCGCTTATCAAGGAACTGCCGATGGAATACGCGGTTGAAATGAATCGCTTGATCCAATTACAGATGGAAGGTTCAATAGGCTAACATGCAGGAAAAACCAAAAGTAGTGGTTTCAAGGACTCGACGGGCTGATACCGCCGCAAAGGAATTTAGCTTCACTGAATCTGACATCCGCGCACCCGCGGCGGGCGACTCAGTCGCTTCATACCGGACCTTGGCCTGGAACGCGTTTAAACGACTTGCTCTCCCCGTAAACACAGAGGAGGCCTGGCGCCGCACAGATATTCATAATCTGCCTGCGGACAAATTCAAGCTGACGGCCGAAGGTGGTACGATCAACGCCCTGCCCCCCGTGCGCGAAGATTTGTTGAAGCCCCTCGTTGCTGACCAGCACGGCGGACAAATCATCCTTACGCCCGGCGCTGTAAAAATTGATCTCGATGAAAAACTTGCGCAAAAAGGTGTCATCTTCACCGACTTGAAGACCGCAGAACAAAAGTATCCTGACTTGCTCGCGAAGATGATTGGCAAGACGGTCAATGTGGAGGAAGGCAAGTTTGCGGCGCTGGCCGGCGCATTCGCGCAAAATGGTGTTGTACTATATGTGCCAAAAGGTGTAACCGTTGACGAGCCGCTCCATTCCGTGCTGTGGGGTCCCGGCGCGAACATTGCTCACGTCTCGCACATCCTCGTCCTCGTGGATGAAGGCGCGTCGGTGACGTATGTCCACGAGTCCGCATCGCCCGATGACCCGCAGGCGGGAGCAAATTCCATGCACGCGGGGCTCGTCGAAATCCAGGTGATGCAGAACGCGTCAATGAAGTTCGTTGAACTGCAATCGTGGGGACGTCACGTCTGGAATTTTTCTCATGAACGCGCTCGTGTTGAACGGGGCGGTAACCTCGATTGGATCTTCGGCGCGATCGGTTCGCGTCTTACCAAGAACTTCACCGAACTTGATCTTGCGGGCGAAGGCGCGCAGGGACGTATGTCCGGTTTCTATTTTACCGATGGCAACCAGCATCTCGACCACGATACGCAGCAGAATCACCTCGCGCCCCATACGACCAGCGACTTGTTATTCAAGGGCGCGTTGAAAGGTAAGAGCCGATCCGTCTGGCAGGGCATGATCTACGTCGCGCCCGGCGCGCAGAAAACAGACGGATATCAGGCGAACAGGAATCTGGTCTTGAGCGATGGGGCGAGGGCAGATTCCATTCCGGGTTTGGAGATCCTTGCGGATGATGTCCGCTGTACGCATGGCGCGACAGTTGGCAAGTTGGAACAGGAGCCGCTCTTCTATCTCAAGTCGCGTGGTATCCCGCAAGCCGAAGCCGAGAAGATCGTTGTGGAGGGTTTCTTCGACCCCATCTTCCAGCGCATTCCCTTTGAAGGTGTACGCGAACGTTTCCAGCAATATATTGCCGATAAAATGGCGTAGCTCGTAAAACAGCGTTCATGAGATTTGTATTTGAAAGTTCAGGAACATTGCCGTGAAAACAAAAGCAAAATCAAGAGTGCAGGCAAAAGCGAAATCCCCAGTTCAACCAGAGGAGAGGACAAAAACCAGCATGAAAACAAAGTCCGCTGAAAAGACAAAAGTGCGTGTGGTGAACAGGATCTCGCCGCCACGCGTTCCATCTGCCAGTGAACAGCGCAGGATAGCCAAGGCAGCCCGCGCCCCCCAGTTCGCTTATATGAAGGCGCCCGGCATCACTCACATCTTTGAAGTGGGCGACACCGTGGAAGTCTATGGCGATCACGAAAAGAACAAGGAGCGCGTACGCGGCTGGGTCAGGGGTATTGTTGTTCAAGTAGATAACAAATTGGTCGCCGTGCAGTTCCGCTCGAACGTCTATCTCACGGACGGCTGGATGGTCCCCGACCGTATTCTATGGTACCCCCTGAACTCAGAACATATTCGTCCTGTTGCGAAGAAATCCGGCAAAAGAGAAAAGGCAATTCCGGATTATTAGTAGATAAGTACACAGGAAGACCGGTAAATCTGTAAATACAACTACCTGTCCACTTGCGTACGTGTTTACTTGTTTACTCTTCCATGCCCATAAATGTAAACGAGATCCGTAGAGATTTTCCCATTTTCCAGCGCGAAACCAGGCCAGGCACTCCGCTGGTTTATCTTGATTCAACAGCCACCTCACAGAAGCCTCTGGCCGTGATTGAGGCAATGAACACGTTCTATCGGCGTTCGAACGCGAATATCCATCGCGGTGTGCATACGCTGGCCGAGGAATCCACCGCGCTGTATGAACAGGCGCGTGTGAAGATATCAAAGTTCATCAACGCGCCTTCCGCTCATCAGATCATTTATACGCGCAACACGACCGAATCGATAAACCTTGTTGCCTACTCATGGGCACGTGCTACCCTCAACGCAGATGATCTGGTCATTCTGACCGAGATGGAACACCACTCCAACCTCGTCCCGTGGCACATGCTTCAGGCGGAGCGTGCGATTCGCCTGGATTTCATCCCTGTGACGGAAGATGGTCTGCTCGATCTGGATGTGTACCGCTCGCTTCTTTCGCGAAGCCCGAAGCTGGTCTCGTTTACACACATGTCCAACGTCCTGGGTACGATCAACCCCGCAGCCGAGATCATTCGCCTCGCACATGAAGCAGGCGCAGTGACGCTGGTGGACGCGGCTCAATCCGTCCCGCATTTGAAGGTGGATGTTCAAGCACTCGATGCGGATTTCCTTGCCTTCTCGGCCCACAAGATGTGTGGGCCAACCGGCATTGGTGTGCTATATGGTAAAGCTGCCTTGCTCGAATCCATGCCGCCATTTTTGGGCGGCGGTGACATGATCAAGGAAGTGAAGCTGCGCTCCTTCCGCCCGAATACCCTGCCGTATAAATTCGAAGCCGGGACTCCCGCCATCGCAGAAGCAGTTGGCCTGGGCGCGGCAGTAGATTATTTGTCATCCCTTGGCATGGATGCAATTTCCGAACATGAGCACGAGATCACCGAATACGCGCTTGAACGGTTGGAAGAAATCCCTGGCATAAAGGTCTTTGGCCCATCCGCAGATAAAAAAGGTGGCGTGGCATCCTTCACGTTCGACGGCGTTCATCCGCATGATGTGGCGCAGATCCTCGATCGGGAAGGGATTGCCATCCGTGCGGGTCACCATTGCGCCCAACCCTTGCACGAGAAGTTTGGTATTCCCGCATCTTCCCGCGCCAGCTTCTATCTTTACAACACCAAAGATGAGGTGGACTTGCTAGTG
>DATDRD010000041.1:0-4706 GCA_035291925.1 Anaerolineales bacterium | reverse complement strand
CCATCCAGAAGGGTGACTTCGAGAAGGCAAAATCCCTTCTCACCGACGATTTTCAATTCAGCGGCCCGATTCCCCAACCCATCAACAGGGAAGCCTGGCTCGGAATGAGTGCCAGCCTGAAGACCGCCTTCCCAGACCTGGACTATCATTTCAACGTCATCGGCGCGGATGATGATGTCGTAAGAACCACTTCACAACTGAGCGGAACCCACCGTGGCTCTTTTGACCTGACGAACATGCAAATGGGAGTTATCCCTGCCACGAACAAAGCCTTTTCTGCCAAGCTTGAAAAGACAAAGATAACCGTCAAAGAGAATAAGATCACTTCCTGGGCTGTTGAGCCAACTCAAGGCGCCGGCCTGGAGGCGATCCTTGATCAACTTGGCGTCAAACTGCCGACTGTTGTGTAGTCTGCTTCGAAAATTGCCCGTGTTTGGAAAGTCAGCCCCGCCTCGAGGCGGGGCTTTTTTATTGCCGCGTATTTTGACCCATTAGTGTGTTACACTGATACAGGCATACCATAAACAAGGTGTTTATCATTTGGGGGAAACGGCGGATGTTTCATAGGGAACATTCATTAAGTCCCAGGCTCAGTGGCTCAGAACCAACTAGCAGTAAAGGAAAACATCATGAATTCGCAAGAAACCGTTCAGGCCCTCATGGATTCGGTGCAGAGGGGTGATTTCGATAGGGCAAAGACCTTGCTCTCGGATGATTTTCAATTCAAAGGGATGATCCCCAGAGCGATCAATGGCAAAATCTGGCTCAGGATGAGCGCCAGCCTGAAAATGGCATTCTCAGGTCTGAACTACCATTTCAAAATGGATGGCGCGGATGGCAATGTTGTCAATACCACATCACAAATGAGCGGGAACAATCGCGGTGCAGTCGATCTCACGGGCCTGCACATGGGTGTGATCTCCGCGACACACAAGAATTTTTCAACCTCCAGGGAAAATAATAAGATAACAGTCAAGGATGAAAAGGTTTCATCATGGGTTGTTGAGCCAACCGAAGGTGGGGGCTTGATGGGGATACTTGGTCAACTTGGCGTCAAACTGCCGACCGCGTAGTCGGCCTCGAAAATTGCTCGTGTTTGAAAAGTCAGCCCCGGTCAATTATGTCTTATTTTCACTCATCGTCTGTCTGCCTTTCTCGAGCAGGACGCCAATCTCAAAAACGGCTTCAGAAACAGTGATCCCCTCCACTGCAGCCCATTCCTGAGACAGTACCTCTTGCGTAACCCGCAGGAACGTGGCAATGTTTCCGCTGAGTGGCTTGTGCGCGCCATAGGCGGACAAGTCGCGGACGACTTCACAATGGGCACGAATCGTCCCCTGTTTTAAGCGGGCCGCCAGACCAGATTGCCGCAGGCGCGAATCCTCGGTAATAGGCACAGGCGGAGACTCCAGAATTTTGCGACAGCGGGCAATCTCACTTTTCACGGTCAATTTACGCAGTCCATACGTTGGCAGGTCCAAAGGCACCCACAAGGTGCTGCCAGGAATTGAAATCTCATAATACCGGCGCGTCACTCCCGGCTCAAATTCTCTCTCATCCAATTTGACCACGTGTCCCACCCCGTATTGCGGGTGAACCACCAGATCGCCAACCTCCAATTTCACGTCCATGCTTAACTCCTTTGTCAACAACGGCTAAGTTAAGAGAAACCGTCAACCCCATAAAGGGGTTGACGGCAATATAAGCGCGCTTAACCTGTTACAAGTTAACCTGATTATATCACGTCGAATAAGCGCTTCCGTTCGTGATCGGTCTGTCTTATCATCGATAAGGGCAAAGTACGGTCAGCCCATTAGCCGGTTCGAATTGTGGTACACTGAATACAACAGTTGAGAAATGAATAACTGGATTTGTGTGGTGTCCTGGCCACCGACCCTGTTATGGGCTGGCGGCTTGTTCTTTAACCGGTGAGGCCGGGGAAAGCAGTAATAATGGAAGTCAAGTTATATGTAGGGAATCTGTCCAAGTCGACGACGCAGGAGGAACTGAATACACTGTTCGCAGGAGCCGGAGAGGTTGCATCGATCAATATTATCAAGGACCGTACAAGCGGCGAGTCCAAGGGCTTTGCCTTCGTCACGATGAGCGCGCAGAGCGAAGCCGACAAGGCGGTCAGCATGTTCAATTCCTATTCCCTGAGTGACCATGAATTGAAGGTGGATCTGGCCAGACCGAGAGAGCAGCGCGGGTTCGGTGCGAACAACTGAGATGGAAGAACTGACCGCCAGAGCACGTGTCTTTGCGAATATGGTTACACCCGCGAAGGAAGATATAATGATTAGTTTCGACCTGAATACACATATCTATCGGCCTCTTAAGCAGGTCTTTAGTTTCGTTACCCTGCCCGAGAACGATTTTCAGTGGCAGTACGGGACGCTGGCATCCACCCAGATATCCAATGGAAAAATGGGCGTGGGAAGCCTCTTTCGCACCGTAGGCCATTTTATGGGCCGCCGAATCGAAGGCATTTATGAGGTCACAGAATTCGAGCCAGACAAAAGATATGGATTCAAGTCATTATCCGGACCGATGGATTCACATACTTTGTATACTTTCGAAGTGACGGAAGGCAGTACAAAGATCAATATATCCACCCGGGTAAGCCCCGGGGATTTATTTGAAACAGGTAACGTTACCGCTGAAAAGAAGGTTAAGAAACAATACAGGGAAAACCTTGCCCTATTAAAGGGCGTCCTGGAAGCAGGCCAGGCAGATGGACCATGAAAGCGAGCCTTGCTTGTTTCCAATCGACGGAGATCGGTTTGCATCCTTAATAACGGGCGACCTTCCGGCTGTATGGTACAGATAGCGAAAAGAGTCAATATGAGCACGGTTCATAAAAATAGGTGTTGCGGAAAGAAATAGACAGCAACAATCAAATCCCGCCTCCCGGCGGGGTTTTGATTTCGGCAAGAGCCGTCACCCCTGCCCTTCTCCCACGCCCGACTTCTGCTTCGTCTCGCTTTACTCGCTCAGCATCCGCTCAGCGCGAACGGAGAGGGGTTACGCAATCCCATATTAATCTCATTCTGATTATCTAATTCCTCCTGATTTGGATTATCATTCTCAAACAAGGATTGCAGGCAGGAATAGCAATTTCCAGTTCTTCGACAACAGGACCTTCATGCTAACCAGACTCAAAAAGACCTACGATGAGTTCCCTCGCCTATTCTGGATCGTCGTCGGGACTCTCTTTGTTGATGCCATCGGCAGCACGTTACTGTTTCCGTTTTTCGCATTGTATATCACCCGGAAGTTTGGCGTCGGTATGACAGAAGCCGGCATACTGCTGGGAATATCCTCCCTCTTTGGATTGATCGGCAGTGTGATCGGAGGCGCCCTCACAGATCGGTTTGGCCGCAGGCAATTGATCCTCTTCGGTCTGGTCTTCAGTGCACTGAGTAGTCTCTCGTTTGGTCTGGCGTGGGATGTGAAAATCCTCTATTACCTGGTGATCGTCGTGGGCTTGCTTTCCAGGGTCGCTGGCCCCGCCTATGATGCAATGCTGGCGGATATCGTGCCGGAGGCCAAACGACAGGAAGCATTCGGAATTACGCGCGTTGCCTTCAATTACGCCTGGATCTTCGGAACGGCTCTCGGCGGATTTATAGCGGCGCGATCCTTTTTAGCCCTGTTCGTCATCGACGCGGTGTTGAGTCTCCTCGTCGCGATCATCCTGTTCCGTTTTCTCCCCGAGACCAAACCTGCCGCTCATAGTGAGGCGCAGAAGGCTGAATCCCTGCTCAAAACCGCTGCGGGGTATGGAATCGTGTTGCGTGATCTGGCTTATATGAGTTTTACCCTTGCAGGGATGATCGTTCTGATCGTGTATCAGCAGCAATATAGCTCTCTGCCTGTCTACTTGCGGGATGTCCACAATATTGACTCCAAAAGCTACGGCATTATGTTATCCATATCCGGGCTTGAGGTGGTGCTCTTTCAAATCTGGATCAGCCGCATGATCCGCAAATATCCTCCCTTTTTGATGATGATGCTCGGCGCTTTCTTCTTTATGGCCGGGTTTAGCATGATCGGTTTTGTACAAGGCTTTCCATTCTTCGCTCTTGCATTGATCGTTGCAACGGTCGGCGAAATGATCCTCTTTCCAACTAATAAAGCATTGGCCGCCAACTTTGCCCCCGAGGACATGCGCGGCCGCTACATGGCTGTCTACGACCTTGGCTGGACTATCCCTGCCACATTCGGCCCGGCCGCCGCGGGCCTTATCCTTGACAACTACAACCCAAATCTATTGTGGTATATCGGCGGCATACTATGTGCGGTCGCAGCGCTGGGATTCTATGCCCTGCACATCTGGCTGGGCGCACAAAAGCGTTTTAGCGCTGCTCAAGGAGAACAGGACCTGCCGGCTGCAACAGCATAATTGGAAAATACATCCACGTCTCGCGGTGGTTCTTTGGTTCTCTTTTCGGTCGCAGGACAACGCCTTCGGGACGGTGCGTAACATCACTGATTTACCTTGACATCGGTTTCTGCTGTTGGTAAGGGAGATCGTGTACACACAACTTTACGGGCAATATGTGGAAATCCCTGTACAACCGGGTATCACCATAGTAGGGTCTATTCTTGAATAGGAACTACTCGAAGCCGCGGAGGGCGCATTGAAAGAAGCCAAGGCGGACGGCAAAAACCGGGTCAAGGTTGCCACTTGAACTCCGGTCGGA
>DATDRD010000040.1:0-3778 GCA_035291925.1 Anaerolineales bacterium | reverse complement strand
CTTTCAGCCTATTGGGTCCACATGGTCACGCCCATCCATTGGCGTATTGTGTTGCCGTTGATCGAGGGACTGCGCGCCAGGCTGATTGTCCGGGATGAGGCGGCGAAGAAATTATTCCCCCAGATCAAACCCATCGACTTCCAAACCGCCGTCCGTCTCGCGCTAGGTCGCATACAACGCGATAACGTTGAAACAAGCTGGTCGGATGCCCTGGTCACCGCGGTAGGGGATGTCAAGCCGTATGTATTAAAAGTGGAAGAAGGCATGTTTATCGAGCGGCATCAGGTTTTTCTTGACCTTAAGCCTGAATTTGTTTTTCGCGCCTACATGGGAATCGGCGGCACGCGTGGCTGGATGTACTGGGACTGGGCCTGGGCATTACGCGGCTGGATGGACAAAGCCATTGGCGGCGTTGGCCTGCGGCGCGGCCGCCGCCACCCCGATGAACTTCGCGCGGGCGAGTCGCTGGATTTCTGGCGCGTGGAAGCTGTGGAACAAAATCAATTACTCCGTTTGCGCGCGGAAATGAAAGTGCCGGGCAAAGCCTGGCTTGAATTTCAATCTACGCCTCCCCCTGATGGGGACAAGCAAGAAAATAAAACGCTCTTTACCGCCACGGCTTATTTCGCGCCACGCGGCTTCTGGGGCGTTATCTATTGGTATGCCATGTGGCCTTTTCACAAATTCATCTTCGCTGGCCTCACGAGTCGTCTTGCCTCCCGCGCGCGCGTCTTAAACCATTCTCATTGATCATTCACCCTGAGCTGAGCACAGTGAAGTCGAAGGGCATCTTTCATGATAAACAATCTCATCCTCGTCACTGGTGCGACCGGCTACATCGCAAGCAGATTGATTCCCCGCTTGCTGGATTCAGGTTACCGGGTCCGCGCGCTGGCCCGCGACCCGCTTCGACTCAAAGGCCGGAGCTGGGTCCATCACGTGGAAGTGTTTCAAGGCGATGTGATGATCCCGTCAACGCTCGCCCCTGCGCTGGAGGATGTACATACCGCGTATTATCTAATTCATAACATGTCATCTGGACACGGCTACACCGAACGCGAACTCGAAGGCGCGCGCAATTTTGCGAAGGTGGCGGAAACCGCAGGCATTGAACACATTATCTACCTCGGCGGTCTCGCGGACACTGAACAAAATATCGGGTCGCACATGCGCTCGCGCATCGAGACCGGCGCGGCGCTGAGGCAAGGCCGCGTGCCAGTCACTGAATTCCGCGCGGGCGTGGTCGCTGGATCGGGTAGTATCTCGTTTGAAATGATCCGCTTCATGACAGAATTACTCCCGATCATTCTGGGAACCGCATGGATGAACAACATGTCCCAACCGATTGCCATTCAAAATGTGATTGATTATCTCTACGCCGCGCTGTCAAACCCCAACGGGCGCGGACAGGTCTTCGAGATCGGCGGACCTGACATCATCGTCTATGGTAACTTGCTGCTCCGATATGCCCGTGCGCGCGGACTCAAACGCAGGATATTTCTGCTTCCCGGCATTCCCATTAGCTTTATGGCATTCGGCGTGGGGCTGATGACTCCCGTGCCCTATCCCATCGCATACGCGTTGATCGGCGGATTGTCTTCCGATAGCATCGTCAAATATCCCGAAGCCTTGAAAGTATTCCCTGAGGTCAGGTTCATTGACTTCGATTCCGCCACAAAAGACGCGCTTGAAAAAACGCACCCGCTGCACATCGAACGCATGTGGGATGACGGAAAACATAAAACCAAATCCCTCAAACACGAAGGATTCTTCATTGACCATCGCGAGACGAATGTGGATTCTCCGCACGAAAATATCTTTCAGGCTCTCACGCTTGTGATCAACAGAATAAGATGGCGCGTAGTTGTGAAGGAGGAGAATTCACGAATTATCGTCCGTGATAAGAATCATCGTTTCGGCGATCAATGGATCGAGTGGCGCGTTAATCAGGGCCACATCAGCCAGACCATCTTCTTTTCCCCGCGCGGCCTGCCCGGATTTCTGTATTGGTATCTGCTTTATCCATCTCATCTATTCACCTTTCGCAGTCTCATTCATGAGATCGAGCCGCAGAGCAAAAACTCATGAAGCGAACATTCTTGTTTCCTATTGCCTTCCTGCTTATTGCAGGCCTCATGCCAGCCATTGCTCTTTACGTTCCCAATACACTTCCAGCCCATTCGGATTTCAGCGCGATCTACAATACGGATTTGGCACTCGTACACGGCGTTCCTATTTACGATCTTCGCGCGGTCGAATCCCTTGCTGTGAAAGCATCGGGCATTCCTCCCGAGAAATTCTTTCTGGCGCGATTTCCCTATCCGCCCTGGTACGCGCTCAGCACATTCTATCTGGGACTGTTGCCCGCCAAAGCCGCAGCGACCCTGTGGTTTGAGCTCAATCTCGTGATGCTGTTCCTCTCCATCTGGTTCCTCACAGATGGCTGGTCACCGCGCTTGAGATTGATCGCATTCCCACTGGCGTTGTTCTTTCTGCCAGTGTTGGGAGCCTTGTCGGTGGGACAATATGATCTTCCTGTGTTGCTCGGCATATCTTTGCTCGTTTATTCACTGCGGAAAGAGAACGCCGCATTGACAACACTCGGCGCGGCTCTGCTGACGTTCAAGCCGCATATCGGGGCGCTGATTCTCCTGTCAGCGTTGATCCATCTCATTTTACGCGGAGACAACTTCGGACGGCGCGCGCTGCGTTCCATCCTGATCGCGGGAGTCCTTCTTTTCCTCGTCGGCTTTATTGCTGATCCCGCGTGGCCGGTCAGTTATCCAAATATGTTGTTGAATTATCAAAATGAGGGCAATGTAACGGCCTGCTCTGAATGTGCAAGTCTCCCGGTGTGGCTATCACGATGGTTCTTTGATGGATCGCTCACAAAAGCAGCGATGATTGCTGTTGTGTTCTTGATCGCCCTTGTCCTACTGTTTTCTTCGGTTCGAATCGCGTTGTTGAACTCACCCGCGCTATTGTTGACATCAGCATTAGTGGTTACCTTACTGGTCAGCCCGTATCTTTACAACTACGATTTCATTCTCCTGCTTGTTCCCTTTGCAGTTCTTATTAATTCAAGCAGGAATTTCATAAATCATATCGTTGTGATCGCCTGCTATCTGGTTCCAACGTTCGCGATCGCGTTTTGGGGACGCCATGGAAATATCTCGTTGATCATCGTAACGATCCTGATTGCGCTCCTTCTTTATCTTCGCGCGAAAGAATCAAGCATTGACGTCCCTGCCTACGCGGCATAAAATAGAAACAATCAAATACGATCGGTAAGCGGCGAAGCTGGTGTGAATCCAGCACTGTCCCGCAACTGTGAATTTAGTTCGATAGTCACATAGTTGGGTAGTTTGGTAGTTAGACTACAAAACTATCAAACTACAAAACCGTCAAACTAATGAAGTCAGGTCGCCCGCCCTGGTCGGTTCACCACACCCTCGTGGAAAGGAGGTGGAGGACGGCCTTCTCGGACTGCCCCTCCAACCTCCCCAGCCTGTGCTGGGGATTTTGATTCTCTCAATGCGTAACGGACGTGCCGAAGGCGTCTAACGCCCGACTCGGCGTAAGAGGACGCCTTCTACGCAAATAAAAACTATGGAGAAAAGATGTTACGAAAAACTCTGCTTTTGACTTTACTTTTCGCACTATTGACTGCATGTGCGCCTCAAGCCACGCCCACATCTGCCCCCGTGCCAGCGACGTTGACTTTCACCGATGGACTTGGCCGCGAAATAAAACTTGACGATCCTGCACAACGCGTTGT
>DATDRD010000039.1:0-2199 GCA_035291925.1 Anaerolineales bacterium | reverse complement strand
AAAAGGAGAAAAGATCATGAAAAAGATTACCCCGTTCCTTTGGTTCGATAACCAGGCTGAGGAGGCTATGAATTATTACGTCTCCATTTTCAATAACTCGAAGGTCATTGGCGTTACTCCAGGACCGAATGGCATAGCCATGTCTGTGACATTCGAGCTTGACGGGCAGGAGTTCATGGCGTTGAACGCGGGTCCGCAGTTCAAGTTCAACGAAGCCATCTCGTTCTTCGTGGATTGCGAGACCCAGGAGGAAGTGGACGAGTTGTGGGCAAAACTCACTGCCGACGGTGGCGAAGAAAGCATGTGCGGCTGGCTTAAAGATAAGTACGGTTTGTCGTGGCAGATAATCCCGTCTGCTTTAGGTGAGATGTTGGGAGACAAGGATCCCGACAAAGCGAACCGGGTGATGCAAGCCATGCTTAAGATGAATAAAATCAATGTTGCAGCCCTAAAGCAGGCATATGAAGGTCGGTGAGATCATTACCAAATTGAAGAACTCGCATCGGTGATCAAATAATTCTGCGGTTGGAGAAATGCCATGATAGAATATAATCAAAATGAACAACCAAAACTGAATCCCGACCTTGGAACGCTGGAAAGGTTAATCGGTACATGGAAACAATCCGGAGGCATAGAAGGGGAGATTACTTATGAGTGGATGGAGGGCGGCTTCTTCCTCATCCAGCGCGTTAACCTGGAGCATGATGGGCATCCGATCAAAGGCATTGAGATCATCGGACACCTCCAGGCATTTGGAGAAGAGCCGAGCAAGGACATCAAATCGCGCTTCTACAGTTTCCTGGATGGCATGACCCTCGATTATGTGTATGAGGTAGACGGTGATATCCTAACGATTTGGGGCGGTGAAAAGGGATCGCCTGCATACTACAAGGGTCAGTTTAGCAGAGACGGCAATATCCTTACAGGCGGCTGGGTGTATCCGGGTGGCGGCGGGTATGAGGCGATCTCAACCAGGGTCCAGTAAATTGGCATGAGAGTGTCTTCGGTGAATTCCGAACTTTTCACCTTGACATGATAGAACACGTATTCTAAAATCAGGGCATTTCTTTATCAGGGGTGGGCAAGGACTTTCCTTTTGCTCACCCACTGAACTTTAAATTCTGTCAGATAACAAAACGGAGGCCCTAATGAGAAAAGTAGTGGTAACAGAATTCGTGACACTGGATGGTGTCATGGATGAGCCACAAAATTGGTCCTTCCCATACTGGAATGACGAAATCGCGAAGTTCAAACACGATGAGCTGTTTGCAAGCGACACTCATCTGCTGGGACGAGTCACATATCAAGGGCTTGCAGCCGCCTGGCCGTCCCGCACTGACGAACAGGGATTTGCCGACAGAATGAACGACCTGCCCAAGTATGTTGTTTCAACGACTCTTCATAAGGTTGAGTGGAACAATTCACATTTAATCAAAGACGCTAAGCGTGTCGGGGAAGAAGTATCCAGGCTGAAACAGCAGACGGGTCAGGATATTTTGGTTGCTGGCAGTGCCATACAGGTTAACGCGCTGATCGAGCATGACCTGATTGACGAATATCACCTCCTGATCTATCCGGTTGTTCTGGGGAAAGGGAAGCGTCTCTTTAGAGACGGGAGCAATACAACCCTGAAACTGGTGGAGACAAAGCCCTTCAGTTCGGGTGTCGTTGCTCACATCTATCAGCCTGATAGAAAAGAATAACTACCGCACGCTATTGAACAACCAGAAGGAATTTGATGCAAATGAAAATCCATCTGGTGGATGGCACATATGAGTTGTTCCGAAACCACTTCGGTGCTCCCCCGAAGAAGGCTCCGGATGGACGAGAGGTCGGCGCTACCCTTGGGCTCTTGAGGAGCCTGTTGATGCTGTTGACAAGTCCAGGGGTTACCCACGTTGCCTGTGCCTTTGATCACGTGATCGAGTCCTTCCGCAACGATCTTTTCTCCGGATACAAAACGGGTGAGGGTGTTGATCCAAACCTCCTGGCCCAGTTCCCGTTAGCTGAGGAGGCTGTTTCCGCGCTGGGAGTGGTCGTCTGGCCCATGGTGGTGTTCGAGGCCGACGATGCTTTGGCCACCGCCACCGCGCGCTTCAAAAAGAACAAAACAGTGGAACAGATCGTCATCTGCTCGCCGGACAAGGATCTGACGCAATTGGTTTCTGGTAGGCATATTGTGTGTTGGGATCGACGCCG
>DATDRD010000038.1:0-4921 GCA_035291925.1 Anaerolineales bacterium | reverse complement strand
AATTGTCCCTGCGGGTATGCCGTGATTGCCATCGGTGAGCAAATGGACCTTCGCCACCGAGCCGCGCATTTTGATGGATTGTGTCTTCCAGACGAATTCGGGCGGCAGGCTCATCGCTCCAACCAAGGATAAAAATGTTCGCTTCGGATCCACACCGGAAATGACTTTACTTGCGAAAATTTCCTCTCCGTTTGCAAGCACCACGCCTTTACATGTGTACGTGTCTACTTGTATACCTTTTACTTCTGCATCCAAGCGGATCTCACCTCCATGCGCCTTAACTGCATTTGCAAGTGCTTGTGTGATGTCACCCGCCTTGCCAACATTGACATGTGACAGCCCGCCGCGATTCAGCCAGTTATGGATCAACGTGTAGCCTGTTCCTGCTTCCATCGGACCAAGCGTCGAACCATGAATGGCAACAGAAGCAACAGCAGCTTTGACCTGTTCCGATTCGAAATATTCTTCAAGCAATTCCTGTGCGGTCATTGGCAAAGCCCGTATGAAGTTGAGCATATCCTTGCGACCCGCGAGGCGCAATTCCAAGCCGAGTTCCAGCAAACCATAGCCTTCGCTTAGGCTGAAGTTCTTTGGCAAACGCGGCATGATGGTGGAATAGGCTGCGTCAAGGATGTTCGCGGCCTTGTTCATGAAGCGGACAAATTCAGGCCAGCGGCTTGCATCCTTTTCGGAGAAGCGTTTGATCGACTCTGCGGCTTTTGCAGGGCCAGAATCAATAACGAGATTGTCTCCGTAAGTCGGACTGCCAGTCCGACTTACGCCTTGTAAGGAGATAAACACTGGCTTCACGTTGATCTTAGGAAGCGAGAGTTTCAAATCCTTGATGATGTCGGGACGCAGAGTTCCGCCCGTCCAAACGGCGTCCGCCTGGAAGTTTTCGCCAAAGGACTCAGTCACCACCGAACCGCCCACGATGGCGCGGCGTTCTAGAACCAGGGCCTTTTTGCCTCGCCTGGCGAGATACGCGGCGGCGACCAGTCCATTGTGCCCCGCGCCGATGATGATGGTGTCGTAATTTGTTTGCGTCATAAACGATTCCTTATTCGGATTATAATTTACCTGCGAATTGAACGAATGTCAGCCGTGACTGGCAGGAGGTCGAAATGGATATTTCCATTGTTGAAAAAGTGGTCGAACAGTTGAAGTCCCTGCCGCAGGAATTGCAGTGGCGGGTGCTGGAGTTTACGCGTGCTCTTGCAGTCTCCACGCCGCATGGCGTTGCTGGAGTGCAACTGCTTCGTTTTGCAGGAACGATCCCGATGGATGATGTAAAGGTGATGCGCGAGACCATCGAACAGGGTTGCGAGCAGGTGGATGCGAATGAGTGGTAAATGCTTGCTGGATACGAATATCGTCATCGCACTCTTCGCAAACGAAACGGCAGTCAAGGATAATCTTGCAAGGACCGACGAAGTCTTTGTCTCCAGCGTGGTGATTGGCGAGCTGTGCTACGGCGCGCACAAATCCACGCGGGCTAAAGAAAATCTGTCACGCATTGACGACTTTGCCTCCAGCAGTTTGGTTCTTGGATGTGATACAGAAACCGCCCGTGTTTACGGCGAAATCAAAAATTCCCTGCGCCTCAAAGGGCGTCCATTGCCTGAGAACGATATTTGGATTGCGGCGATTGCTGTTCAGCATAACCTGACGCTGGTTTCACGCGACGCACATTTCAGCGAAATAGAGAATTTGGAAGTTGTTGCCTGGTAAAGAAGATAGCATGAACAGGAATTTAAAAACCAATTTGGATCGCTTTGATGCCCCAACCGATGAAATCATTGACACATCGGACATCCCGTCGCTGACCGAAGATTTCTTTGCCTCTGCCAAATGGCGGATGCCAAAAGATAAGGTCAAAGTGATAGTAGAGGTTGAACCCGAAGTCGCTCAATGGTTCAAGGCGCAAGGGAAAAACTCTCAACAGGTTCTTGCGGAGGCGTTGCGTACTTACGCACAGGAACATAACAAGTAGCAGTTTCGCATGCATCGCTTTCTTATTGTCATCGAAAAAACCAAAAACAATTACTTTGCCTATTCACCTGACTTACCTGGTTGTGTGGCAACTGGAAAAACTCGTGAAGAAGCGGAACGCAATATGCACGAAGCCGTGGAAATGCACGTTCAGGGCATGATTGAAGATAAATTGCCAATTCCCGAAGGTGTCGCTTCTGCGGAATATATTGCCATCCCTGCATAACTGACGCTACCAAAGATCCTCGTTGAAAAACGGGGATTTTGTTTTTGGGCGGCGCGTCCCCCTCTCCCCGCGGGAGAGGGGCTAGGGGTGAGGTCATTGTATCCCGCGCCGATGATGATGGTGTCGTAATGATTTGTCATAAATGATTCCTTTGATCGTCAATTGTTTCTGAAAGAGTCGGCAAGGGCTTCGGCAATCACGCGCCAGGCATTTTTGACTCCGACAGGGTTGGTATTCATGTAATACGGGATAAAGATCAGTGCCTGCGATAACGCATGTCCACGACCACGTGCCCAGGTCGCATCGTCCACTCCCAGTGCCAAGCGGAAGGCGTTGCAACTATCGCCAGTGAATAAATTCCACGCAATCATCAAATCGCAGGCAGGGTCTCCCACGCCCAATCCACCAAAATCAATCACAGCGCTTAATTGCCCATTCTTGAACAGCAGATTTCCAGGTAACACGTCTCCGTGAAACCAAACGGGCGCATGGTTCCATTCGGAAGATTGAAGAGCGGTTTCCCAAACTTTGGTCACAGCACTAACATTAATCATCCCGTGTAGTGCAGTGATTGCTTCGCGAGTCGCTTCGTCCCGTGTGGCCAGTGGTTCTCCGCGCAGTTCGTGTTCGGCAGCGAGTGGTCCGCCTGTAGTATCGATGCTTTGCAGAGCAAGCAGGAATCGGGCAAGATCAATCGCTGTCTGCTTGGAGTCGGCGATATTCTCCATGGTTCGGTTTTCACCTTCAAGCCAGCAATAAATGGACCACCGCCAGGGATACCCTTCATCGGGTTCGCCCATTTCGAGCGGAACGGGAATGGCAAGCGGCAAATGGGGTGCAAGTTTTGGCATCCATTCGTGTTCCTTATCCACCTGCCCGACTGCCCAATGAATACGCGGCAACCGCACAACCATGTCTTCACCAAGTCGATAAAGAGCATTATCTGTCCCGGCGGAAGGGACAGACTGAATCGGAAGGTCTTCCCACTGTGGAAACTGTGTGGCTAGTAATCGGCGGACAAGTTTTTCATCCGTGTGGACTTCGTCCTTGTGCATCTTGGTGATGGGTTCGTCAGTCATATAGGAATCTCTTGAAGGGTGGAAAAGGCTGATGGTCAGAATCAGATATCGGCTAAGAAAGAAGCGAGGTCTTCATCCACTTTCCACTTACCAATTACCATCTTTCAGTATCTCCTTCGCCGCCAACATGCCAGCCGCGCCCATGACTCCGCCGCCTGGGTGCGCGCCTGCTGCGCCGAAGTAGTAGCCTTTGAGCGGGGTGCGGAAGTCTGCCCATTGCGGTGCCGGACGCAGGAAGAAGATCTGGTGTAATAACAGTTCGCCGTGGAAGATGTTGCCGCCCGTGATGCCCGCGATGGCTTCGATGTCCTTCGGCGAGATGACCTGCATGCCGACGATGGCTTTGCGGATGTTCGGCGCGTATCCCTCGATGGTCGAGAGAACCGCTTCGCCGAGTTCGTTTCGCTTCGCGTCATTCCAGCCGCCCTCAAGATCGTACGGCGCGTATTGCACGAAGCATGACATCACGTGTCCTCCAGGCGGCGCCATGTCGGGGTCGATCATGGATGGGAAGATCATGTCGAGATATGGGCGCTTCGAAATCTGCCCATACTTGGCGTCATCGTAGGCGCGCTCGATGTAATCAATGCTCGGGCTGATAGACACCGCGCCGCGATGCAAAACCGAATCGTGTCCCTTGCCTTTGAATGGAAGCGCAGTGAAGTTCGGTAGTTCACTCAACGCGATATTGACCTTGCCCGACGAGCCGCGCACGCGGAAGTTTTGAATCGACGTGACGAATTCATCGGGAAAATATTTATCCTCAACGAATTGCAGGAAGGTGCGCTTCGGGTCTGCGGCGGATAGGACGACTTTGGATTTGAGTTCAACTCCGTTTTCCAATGCGACTCCAACAGCGCGAGCCTGCCCTGAGCTGGTCGAAGGGTTCTTAACGATGACCTGCTTCACGCCTGCGTTGACTCTGATCTCCGCCCCAAGCGACCGCGCCGCGCTGGCGATGGCGCCGCTGACTCCGCCTGAGCCGCCTTTGGCAAAACCCCAGGCGCGGAACGCGCCATCGATTTCGCCCATGTAGTGATGGAGCAGCACATACGCCGTCCCTGGCGAGCGCGGACCGAGGAACGTGCCAATGATTCCACTGGCCGCTTTCGTGCCTTTCAGCGCATCGGTCTCGAACCACTCTTCGAGCAAATCCGCTGACGATTGCGTGGCGAGTTTGGCAATCGTGTATAACTCTTTTTCAGAAAGCCCCGCCGCGTATTTACCGACCTTGAGCAAGCCGAGCAAATCGCGCACGCTGAGCGAGGTTGGGTCAGGCGGAATCAAGTTGATGATTGGCTTGATGGCTTTTGCGGCACGCGCCATGACGCGCGCATATTCGTCGTAGGCTTCCGCGTCCTTCGGTGAGTGGCGATAGATCTCGCGGCGGGTCAGGTCGTGGTCATCCCACGCGGCGAGATAGTCATTGTTTTCCATCGGTGTAACTGTGGATGGAAGCGGAAGAATCTTGAGTCCGTGCTTCGGCAATTCCAAATCACGGATGATCTCCGGGCGCAACAGACTCACCACGTACGAAAACTCGGTAAACTTGTACCCGGGGAAAATCTCCTCCGTCACCGCCGCCCCGCCGACGATATGCCTGCGCTCGAGCACAACGACCTTC
>DATDRD010000037.1:0-3712 GCA_035291925.1 Anaerolineales bacterium | reverse complement strand
ATTTCAGCGCCGCAGCGGAGGCGGTATTGCAGGCAACGACAATTATTTTTGCACCCTGCGCTAATAAGAAGCGCGTGATCGCCTCTGAAAAAGTCTGTATTTGCTCCATCGAGCGCGAGCCGTACGGCACGTGTCCCTGATCGCCGAAGTAGATGACCGATTCCTCGGGCATTTGCTCACGGATCGCTTTCAGTACCGATATGCCCCCGACGCCGGAGTCGAAGACGCCGATGGGTGAAGCTGTGTGTGATTGCATAAGGAGCAGTATATCGCAATCCCATCAGGCATTCGCAGGACGCTTGGGCCGGGCAAAGCAAGGTTATAATTGCATTATGAAAAAATTGCGCCCCAGGGTACGCGCACTCAAACTTGCTAGGGAAATTCGCAAACGCCTGACAATGGAATTAGGACAACCCGTTCAGATCATCATGTTTGGCTCGCAAGCGCGCGGCGATGCTACCAAAGAGTCAGATATTGACCTGCTTGTAATTCTTCCTGTCATTGACACCAAAACAACGAGACTTGCATCAGATATTGCATGGGAAGTGGGCTTCGATGCGGGCAAAGTCATTTCCATTATCCCTGACACAAAAGAGCAGATGAAACGTTTTGCATTCCTACCTTTCTATCGTAACATTAAGCAAGAAGGAATTATTGTATGAAGCGGGGCAAATCCTGCAAGAAAGACCTCATTCAATACCGCCTCGAATCTGCAAGGGAAATGCTACATGATGCGCGTTTGCTAAAGGAAAATGGGGGAAGTCCCATCAGTATCGTAAACCGCGCCTATTATTCGGTCTTTTATGCTGCGCTGGCCTTGCTTGCTACAGCAGACGTTGAACCAATCAAACACACGTTTGACAATGGAATAGGCATCTTCAATGCGCCAGCGTTGCCAATACAAGGCGACCAGATAGGCGGCCGGCAAACGCTCGGCATCCAACTCATTGCTCAAATAACGATACCATGTACCACGATAACACACTTCGACCAGACGTACTAACTGCCGACTTTCTTCTGGCCCAATCCAAACCAGAGAATCGCGAACCGTTGCTGTTTTGATCAGCGTACGTTCAAAAGCGTAGACGAGATTGCTTTTTGCCCGTGCGATGAACTTGACCTGCGTCAGCGTCAATTGGGTAAAAATCTCGAAATTGATGTAGCCCATATCGAAAATGAGCAGAGAATTGGCCTTCAAAACGGCTAGAATCTGCGGCCAGAAGCGTTGATCATGGGCTTTGGAGTCGGATTCGTACCAAATCTGGGACGGAAGTCGGGAACACAGGTTCAATAAGCCCGTCATCCGTCCTGCCAGTGGGTTCTGCGGCAGGTCTTTGAGCAGTCCGATTTTGCGAATGAGCGCATCCAGCGTGGAACCATCCACAGCCTGCACCTCGCTGTAACGCTCCTGTGCCCAGGCAGTTTCTGGCGGCAAAGGTCGCGTTCGTTCTGCCCGGCGTTTCTGCATGAGCGGCAAAATGGACAGAAGGATGTTCAGAAACAGATGAGATGGCAGACTCGTCAAGCGTTGCGAAAGGGCTTGTTGACTGACTTTTCGGGGCGAAGCCCACAACATCGCTTCGGTCTGGATCAGTCGCACCATCTCGTTCACACCGCTGATTTGACGCCAGATCATTTCCAACACAAAGGCGACCATCACCGCCAGCCCTAATGACCGCTCCCGCAGTCCCAGGCCATGGAAGTAGTTCACTTGCTCTAATGTTGCAGGATGAACAATCTCCGTGAGGCGTTCCTGAATTTCTTCGGCGCTTGGCGCACTGCTAGCATGCTTGGTATGATCTCGCTGGATGGCACGTGTGTGCCGAACGCTGCTGGCTTTTCGGGGTTGCTTTTCTTCGCTCATGCCACGAGGTTTACCCGAAGCCGCTGAAATCTACCTTGACAGGTTGTTAATGTGCTTAACTTGTGACCGATGCCGTAAAACATGAACTTTGTCCTCCATCCACTGTTACATGTCACCAATAGGGCCTGATTTGCAGGCAGGGATGCTAGAATATTTTTAATCTAACCTGCCGATTCCACGCCGTATGCACATCATTCCTCGCATTGCTCTCGTCCTTCTCACCACTTTACTTATCTTTGCAATCGGACAGTTGAGTGGTTTGCTTCCCCCAAATTTACCTGGGGAAGTGGTCTGGTCCCTCCCCGGGATAGTTACGATTCTGTTTATCGGAATCCTGTTGACGGATAGAAAAATACAGTCGACCAACAGCCGACAGCAAACCACGCTCGAGGCGCAAGTCGCCCAACGTACACAGGAACTGCAGGTTGCCAATCAGAAACTGGAGCTGGAAATTGTCCAGCGGAAACGAGTGGAGGAAGCGCTGGCAAAGCAAGTCGAAGAAGAATTGTCCGTGTCTAATGCCCGCTTTCAGGCCATGTTCAACGACGCGGCAGTAGGCATGGGCATCCTGGGACTGGACCGTAGAATCATTGATGCCAATCCTGCTCTTTGTCGTATCTATGGAAGGCCGCGTGAAGAATTGATCGGCATGAGTGCAGCTGAGGTTACCGATACAGAAGATAAAGCGCTTGCGGCACAATTGTTCAGTGAACTGCTTGCGGGGCAACGAGATTCTTACGAAGTGGATCGCCGTTATATTCGCAAGAACGGAGAGGTGTTCTGGGCGCATGTCACCCTGTCTGCCGTGAGAGGATTAGATGGCCAGCCGGTCTTTCTGATCGGCATGGTAATGGATATTGATGAACAAAAGAAAATGCAGGAGCGCATCCGCGAATCGCAGGCGCGCTTTCAAGCTCTCTATGATAATGTGGCCGTGGGTATCGCAGTAATGACTCTCGAACGCCGTCCCATTGCTTTTAACTCAACAACTGAACGAATCATTGGCTATGAACTGGATGAATTGCAGAACGTCGATCTACGTTTGCTGGCTGTGCCGGAAGACAGGGCGATGGACATGGAGTTGTTCCAGGAATTGAAAGAAGGAAAGCGCAATTCATATGTGATGGAGCGCCGTTATCGCCACAAGAGTGGGCGCATCTTCTGGGCGCGCATCAATTATTCCCTGGTGCGCGACCTGGAAAGCAAGCCTGATTATTTGGTCGGAATTATCGAAGATATTGATGACCAGAAACGCGCCGCAGAAAGACTTGCGGCACAGGAAGTGGAATATCGCCGCACGCTCGAGCAAAGCGTGGAGGAACGCACGCATAAACTGGCGGAAGCCAACCAGCGTCTGCAAAAGGAAATCGAAGAGCGCCTGATCATCGAAGAGCAGCTGGCGAAAAAGGCTGCGTAGGAAGCGGTGACAGCAGAACGCACACGCCTGGCGCGTGACCTGCATGATGCTGTGACACAAACATTGTTCTCCTCGAGCCTGATCGCTGAAGTCCTGCCCGACCTGTGGGCAATGGATATCGAGGAGGCGAAGAAGTCCACCGAAGAATTGCGACAATTGACGCGCGGTGCGCTGGCTGAGATGCGGACCCTTCTGCTCGAGTTACGCCCTGCCTCGTTGACTCAGACCCGCCTGAGCGATCTCCTCAGGCAATTGTGCGAAGCTTTTATTGGTCGTTCGCGTCTGCCAATCACTCTGACCATTGAAAGTGAACGCAACCTGCCACCTGAAGTGCAGATTGCTTTCTATCGAATCGCCCAGGAAAGTTTGAACAACGTTTTCAAATATGCTCGTGCCAGGCAGGTCAACGTCAGCCTGTTACTCTCAGCCTC
>DATDRD010000036.1:0-3153 GCA_035291925.1 Anaerolineales bacterium | reverse complement strand
CACGCGGATTGAATCTCGTTGCCATCAGTGCAGTGTTGTTCCTCGTCTTTGGAACGTTCTTCGGTGGTCTTGCCATCTTGGGCGATTACGGCGCGGCGATCCTGCTCATTCTGCTCGGTCTCTATGTTCTTGTGCGCGGGTTTGCCGGGAGGGGAAAAGGAGGACATAATGAAACGCGATAATTTCTTCTGGGGAGGGGCTCTCCTTCTATTGGGTGTCCTTCTTCTGCTCCAGACGCAGGGGATCATTTCCAACGTCTTCAAATATTTCTGGCCGCTGGCGCTTATCCTGGTCGGCGGCTGGATGATCCTGAATGTCTATTGGCGTCCCGCTCAATCTGCCGAAGGGACATTCTCAATTCCGCTTGGCGCCGCGAAGAACGCGAAGTTCAAGTTCTCACATGGCGCGGGTCAAATTGAGATCAGCGGCGGCGCCCCAGCAGGGGTGGCGCTCATTGGCTCATCCGCGGTTGGGATGAATCGCGAGAGTCGATTAAATGGTGACAGGCTTGAGGTTAAGGTGGAGGCGGGCCCGTCGTTCGTCCCGTTTATCGGTCCCTCTGAAGGAGTCTGGCGATTCCAACTCACGCAGGAGATTCCGTTGACGTTGATCGTGGAGGCGGGTGCAAGTCAAATTGATATTGATCTGAAGGATGTCCTCGCCACGCGCGTCGAATTGAAGACGGGAGCCAGCAGTTCGAATGTGGTGATGCCCGCCCGCGGCGTATCACTCCTGGATGTTGAGGCGGGCGCGGCTTCGGTCAACATTCGCGTCCCTGAAGCGACCGCCGCGCGCATCCGCGTGAAAGAAGGCGTGACCGCGGTCAACGTGGATACAAATCGGTTCCCGCATCTGGATTCGGGTATCTATCAGTCTTCCAACTATGATACGGCCGTCGATCGCGCAGAGATCAATGTGGAATCCGGTCTGGGTTCAGTTTCGGTAAACTAACAAGGAGAATGAAAATGCGACGGTTTGATCCTCGACTATTACTAGGCGTGTTATTTATCCTTGGCGGCGTGCTTGCATTGCTGGGTGCAATGGACATCGTCTCGAATGCAGGCGGGATCTTCTGGGGGTTGATCTTTGCTGCGGGCGGAGCGGTCTTTCTGTATATTCTGCTCAGTGACCGCAATAGCTGGTGGGCAGCGTTCCCTGCATTTACCTTGTTTGGCCTGGCCGCATCATCGTTCTTGCCTGCATCTCTGCAAGCCTATGACGGGCTGGTCTTCTTCCTGGGCATCAGCCTGGGTTTCTGGTGGGTGTATTTCACCGGATCTGAACGCTGGTGGGCGATCATCCCCGGCGGAGTTTTGCTCACGCTTGGCATTGTTTCTGTACTGGATGATCTGCTCGGTGGTAATGCAGGCGGCGGAGTCTTCTTCCTCGGGCTCGGCCTCACGTTCGTTCTGGTCGCCATCCTGCCCGGCGGAAGTGGCCGTTCATGGGCGTTGATACCAGGAGCCATTCTCCTGGTCTTCGGCGCGATTCTTGGCACCCCATATTTTGGATTGGCAGAATATCTTTGGCCCGCGGTGCTCATCCTTTTGGGCGGCTACTTCATCCTGCGTTTCTTCAGGAATCGGCCGTCCGAATAAAACAAAGCTACTTCCCATAAAGACGGAAACGGGAGCGCCCAGGCGCTCCCGTTTCCGTCTTACCTGCCCTCACCAGTATTTCAATCTATTATTGCTTGTGCTTCATTCCCTTAGCCAGGATGGACTTCACCTGCTTGTGCGCGTCCTTCCATCGAGAGGAAACATTATCTGCCAGGCGTTCCAGAACCACTTTGCCTGCCTCGGGTTCATCCAAGCATAACTTTCGCAATTCATTGCCGTGAATGCGGATCGTTTCCAGTTCCTCAATTGCGATCGCGGAGGATGTGTATTTCCTGCTTCCGACCACGGCTGACCAGCCAAACCAACCGCCTTTTTTCACATAGGATATGGTAATCGGAGTTCCGTCGTAAGGTTTGAACGATATTTCGACTTTGCCATTGAGAATAAGATACAAATAATCCGCTGGCGCACCCTGTTGCAGGACAATTGAGCCCGGGTGACAGGCGAACGGCTCGAATAATGGTCTAAGCAAATCCATATATTCATCGTTCAGATCTTCAAAGGCCGGTACGAGTTTCAAATCAGAGAACATTGATGTATGTTAACCCGACTGGCAGTGCTCACTCTAGTGGCGAATATCATCTTTTGGATGACATTAATCCCGATTTTCATGCCGGGCTGTTTTGTAAGGGTATACTTATCAAAAGTTAAGCATCAGAATTGACAAAGTATGTCCGAGTCCACACTATTTGCGTCCTCCCGAAAAACCCTGCCTCTGATCCTGTTGGCGCTGGGATTGACTTTGATCGCTGCATCTGCGTTCTTTATTTTGCGGCAAGTTTCGCCTCAAAAAAACCTTTCAACTGTTCCCGTTCAAGTGAACTTTCCTGCGCCTGAACTGACTCTGACCGACACGCAAGGTGTCTCTCATTCGCTGGCTGAATATCGCGGGCGAGTTGTCCTGGTTAATTTGTGGGCGACATGGTGCCCGCCCTGCAAAGAAGAAATGCCGACCCTGCAAGCCTTTTACGACAAGTATGAAAAGAATGGGTTTGTGATTATTGCGATCAATGACGGTGACCCGACAGCAGATGTTTTACAGTTTGTAAAAGATTACGAATTGACCTTTCCTGTCTGGCTTGACCCAACCTATATCGCGACAGAACAGGCATTCAAGACCTTGAATCTTCCCAGTTCATTCGTGATTGACCGGGATGGAACTACGCGATTGCGGTGGGTTGGCGGTATCAGCCGCGGGATGTTAGAAAAACATGTGACCCCTCTTATCATGGAGAAACAATGAAGGCAACCCTGCACTGGAAAGAGAATATGACATTTATTGGCATGCCAGATTCTGGATTCCCGGTCCAAATGGATGCAGATTCCTATTCTGGAGGAACAAATAACGGCGTGCGCCCGATGGAAATGATCGCGTTGGGTCTTGCAGGCTGCACTGCGATGGATGTCCTCTCCATCTTGCAGAAGAAGCGTCAGAATGTGACAACATAATTGATGACCGCGCTGGTGAATACTTTTGGATGATCTGCTGAACGCGGTGCATCCACCCTCACTTCAAAGCCAGTCACATTCTGAC
>DATDRD010000035.1:0-11634 GCA_035291925.1 Anaerolineales bacterium | reverse complement strand
AAGCTCACTGGCTTCCAGATGTTGCGCGCTTTTCTCTTCAATGTTCGCAGGCGCCGGTTCATTACGAAAGCCACGCGTCAATGCCGCCAGGTATCGTCCCGCCGACCGGTATCTATTACGCGCCAGGTTTGTCACAATGCTTAGCAGCCAGGGGCGCAGAGGGCGCGTTGGGTCAAAGCGCTGGATGTGATTCCAGGCGCGCAGGAAGGCCTCCTGGGCAGTGTCCGCCGCGTCATCAGGATCGCCCAGGATTAAGTAGGCGAGCCGGAAAACCGCCTCCTGGTGCGCCAGGACCAACGGTTCCCAGGCCGCTGCGTCGCCGTTTGCGGCGTGACGGATTAGAGTGGATTCATCCAATCGAGCCTCTCCCGAGAGGTCATTTATATGGAATACACCGTTGAACGGGATAGGGTTCCGTGCATAAAACACACAGTCGGGAATCACCCAACTGTAGTTATCGTAATCTCAAGATTCCACTGGGTAATAACACAAGCCCGTAGTGCCAGGGCCCGTGTGCACCGCGAGGGCCGGCGATAATTCGGCAATAAAGGATTCCACAACATCCACCCTGGCTTCGACGAGAGCTTTTATCTTTTCAACCTCATATTGCGCACCCGCGTGCACGTAAGCAATTTTTGCTTTGCCTTTCCCCACTGCTTCCTTTTCTCATCCCATTGTACTCATATTTGAGTACAATTGTGTCATCGTTCACAAGTTCTGCAGGAATTTGCCCCCCATAAAAGTCATTGACCTGCCTTTTGTTTCCTCTTACAATGCTCATATGAAAATAAAGTTTACTGGCTTTTTTCGACCAGATCACGACCCTCCGCAAAATGCTTTTCAGTGTTTCGCGTATTAGTGTTATTTATTCTTGATCATATTCGGAGGAAAATCCCATGCCGACACCGTTTGTTTCCAAACGTGCCCCAGTTTATGCAGACGTTCCCGATGAAAAATGGAACGACTGGCGCTGGCAGTTGAGCCATCGCTTGAACACCGTTGAAGAAATCGAAAAAATCACTCCGCTGACCGAGTCCGAACGAAAGGCCCTTAACACCAGCGGCTTGTTTCGTGTGGATATCACACCGTACTTCATCTCCTTGATCGATCCAAATGATCCCGACGACCCAATTCGGAAGCAGATCATTCCACTCTCGGAAGAGATGCAATCCTTTACCGCGATGATGGAAGACTCTCTTGCGGAAGACCGCCACTCCCCCGTGCCTGGGCTGGTCCACCGGTATCCTGACAGAGTCCTCATGCTCGTGACAACCCAATGTGCGTCGTATTGCCGTTATTGCACGCGCTCGCGCATTGTCGGCGACCCCGGGCAGACCTTCTCGCGCCAGGAATTCGAGATGCAGATCGAATATCTCAAACGCACACCCCAGGTGCGTGATGTACTGCTTTCGGGGGGTGACCCGCTGGTGCTCGCCCCGAAAATTCTGGAAGAAATCCTCAGCCGCCTGCGCGAGATTCCTCATATTGAGATTGTCCGGATTGGTTCACGGGTGCCTGTATTTATGCCTATGCGCGTTACCCAGGAACTATGCGACATGCTCGCCAAGTATCATCCTTTGTGGCTGAACATCCACGTCAACCACTCGAATGAGATTTCGTTGGAACTTGAACAAGCCTGTGACCGTCTTACTAGAGTAGGCATCCCGCTTGGGAACCAGTCTGTACTTCTGGCGGGTGTGAACGATAACATCCACATTCAGCGAAAGCTGGTACAGGATTTGGTCCGCATCCGCGTACGTCCTTACTATCTCTATCAATGCGATCTGGTGGAGGGCGCAGGTCACTTCCGCACACCGGTAGCAAAGGGCATTGAGATCATGGAGGGCCTGCGCGGACACACCTCCGGCTATGCCGTCCCGCAATATATTGTGGACGCGCCGGGTGGTGGAGGCAAGATCCCTGTGATGCCTAACTATCTGTTGAGTATGTCTGACCATAAGGTGATCCTGCGCAACTACGAAGGCTATGTCACATCATACGAAGAGCCAACCGACTATCTCCCCAGCGACGCGGCCAAATTCAAAGGCGAAAAACGTTCCGAGCCAGGTCAGGCAGGTGTATCCGGTCTGCTGGATGGCGAGCAGATGTTCATCAAGCCAGAAGGCTTTGATGAAGTCCATGACCGTCACGGCATTCAACACCGTCTGAAAGACAAAAAGAAGTGGCAGCCGCTTGGAATCGGCGCGGGCACTTCCAAACCCGTTGAGGAATAATCAAACGAAGGAGACAATAATGATTCAACCAACAAAACGAAACCTGCTCTCTATGATGGCAGTGATATTCCTGCTAGCGGCCTGCAGCCCCGCGCAACCCACTCAAGAAGCCGTGGACATCGCAGATCAGGTCGCGACAGCCGTTGCCCTGACTGTTGCCGCGCAGAACACACAAACGGCTGCAGCCATCCCTCCTGCGACGAATACCCCGCTTCCGACTCAGACTGAAGCTGTTCCTCCATCTCCAACCGCCATCCTCCCGACAGCGACTCCGCTTGTCCTACCTACGGTTACCCGTGGAGCAGGTGGAGGCAGTGGAGGCGCCACTACCAAACCAGACTATGCCTGTGACATCATCCGTCGCAGACCAATTGATAATACGATTTTCCGTCCAGATGACACCTTCGATATTAAGTGGACAATTGTCAACACCGGAACCAAGACAATGCGAGCGGGACTCGATCTCAAATTCAACAGTGGAGATCCATTGACCGATGTAACAGCCCGAGTTGAACTCCCCGAGTTGAAACCCGGTGACCAATATGCTGTCGATTTCGACGGAGTAGCACCCAAGCAGGAGGGCTTCCACGTAATGACTTTTATAGTGGAAGGCGGCTTGTGCTATCCCTATGTAGTGATCCTAGTTGAAAAATAGAGAAGAATTGCCCGCTCTGGTTTCGTTTCGGATGCTCAGGAGGAGAAATGTCAACACGTAAAACAAAAATCCTTTCGTGGTTGATCGCCCTTGGCCTGGTCCTGGCATGTGTTCCAACATTTACAGCGCCATCAGTCTCCACACCCGTACCGGGCGCGGTCAACACATTCATCGCGCAGACCTCAAACGCTGCATCGACGCGAACAGCCGCGGCCCTGCCTACATCCACACCAACTGCAACGATTACCCCGACCCCGCGCAACACCGAGACCCCATCCCCAACTGAAACCGCCATAGTAATTTTCCTCCTTCCAAGCCTAACGCCGATTCCGACATTCACAAGGGTGACCCTTCCAGGTGGAGGCGGCGGGGGTGGCAGTGGAGGAGGTGGAAGCAGTTCCGACAGTTACGCCTGTCGCGTGGACAGTCAAGACCCACCGAACGGAACCTCCTTCAATCCCCGGGCTGATTTCGATGCTGTTTGGCGTGTCAGGAACATCGGTCGAAAGACATGGGAGCGCAACAGTGTGGATTACATTTTCTTAAGTGGCGATCAATTCCACAAGGTATCAGGCTATGACTTTGACGCAAATATAGCATCCGGTCAAACAACGAGTGTCACCGTGGATATGGAAGCGCCAAAAAACCCAGGCACATATACTACCCGCTGGACGTTGCGTGCTGGCTCAAACAACTTCTGCACACTGGAACTTAGGATAGTTGTGAAGTAACGCTCGGAACGTTTTCCAAAAGGACACAGCGGCGGCCCAAAAGGGCCGCCGCTGTGTTTTCATAAGGGGTTATGAGTTGGGTGTGATTACATCCGTAGATTCTGGTTTTTTGCGAAACGTAAAAAAGCCGACCACAACAGGGACAAGAAGCATCAGAACCGTCAGGCATAATAATACATAACCTATCGTTGGCGAAAAGGTTTGCGGTGTGGTAACTCCATTGCTTGTTACATCAATCGGGGAACCGCTCGCAATGAGAAACCCCCATATGCAGGTGAATATGCTTGCGCATCCACAGGCAAGCGCTGTTATGACGGTGGCAACAATGCCAAGAGTTCTGTTTTGCATGTTTTTGCTCCTATACAAATATCGTTGTGAGACAATAATATCATTAACTGTTCAACTTCGTGCCGGGCGAAATTCTTCGGAATGCTGCTCCCGGAAAACTTTGTTTTCAATATCACGAAGTCGGTGGCATTGGCTCATTGATGCCTGGTTCACTCGGCTTTGCGTATCTTATGGACAGAACACCCACAATAACAGGAACCAGGATCAGGAGGCCGCCAAAGCAGATGAACATCCCTGCCCCCAGTAAAGCCTCTTGAGGAGTACCGGTATTCTGCGCCATCACTTCAGGTACTTGAGATCCGAAAGCGGCCATAACTCCCAACGCGGCCAACGCCAGCCCAGGACAGCCGCATAGCAAGGCTGTTACGACAGTAATAACAATCGCTGTAGTTCTATTCATTATTGCCTCCTGATTGTTTGAGCAAAAGTGAAGATACGCGAGTAGGATTTCAGCAGTATACAACTGAATCCGCGAAAAAAGACCGCCTCCGGCTAACTGCGCAGTTTGGCGCCAACTTCATGCTCCAGTCTCTTCACGATCTTATTACGGATCGCGGCGGCTTCGGCATCGGTCATCGTTTTATCGGATTGATAGGTAAGACTATATGCCAGTGACTTCTTTCTCGCGCCGATTTGTTCTCCGCGATATACGTCGAATAAACGGACATTTGTGACGGTCTTTCCACCTGTCTGCCTGATCAATGCTTCGACGCGTGCCGCGGGGACCGACTCGTCAACGATCACGGCGATATCTTCGTATACAGGCGGGTACTCAGGGACAGGCATAACACCGTAGGCGGGATTCAACGCCCGCAGCTTTTCAAGATCAAACTCTGCAACGATCACCGGTGAATTACCGACTTCATATTTTTCCCTGACGAAGGGATGCAGTTCACCGAATATGCCGACGGCTTGTCCATTCACTTTCACTTGCGCGGCTTTGCCCGGGTGCAGATAATCAACAGAATCAATTGGAGCATAGGAAACGTCCGTATGGCGGAGGCCGCTCAAAAGGAGTTCGATGCGTCCCTTCATGTCATAGAAGTCGAATATTGGGGAGTCTTTGACATCCCATGCAGTTGGCAGCCGTGATCCAGTCATCGCCAAAGCCAGTCTGCTCGGCTCGTTCGGCAAATCATTTTTGTTGGGTTCAAAGACAGGACCAAGCTCAAACATCGCAACTGATTCGGCACGCGCATTCTGCTCAGCGGCCTCAAGCACAGATGCAAGCAGACTTCGGCGCAAGACGCGTCGCTCAGGCGTAATAGGATTTGCAGTGACGACATATTCTTCGTGTGCAACAAGACGGCTTTCACGTTCGGGCGAAGTCAAGCGATAACTTACAATTTCCTGCAGGCCAAGATTGACCAGAATATCACGCACACGCTCTTCCCATTCGTAAACAGGATTGCCGATCTGTGGCGGAAGGGAATCAGCCATTCGCGTCTCAGGGATGTTATCGTAGCCATAACTACGCGCAACCTCCTCAAGCACATCTGCAAGGCCGATAATGCCTGCACCAATATCGAGGCGGTGCGCAGGAGCCTTCACTTTGACCGAGTTCTTCTCGACCGTGCATTTGAATTCAAGCCGGGTGAGCAATTCGGCAATTTGTTTCGCGGTGAGATCGATGCCAAGCAAGCGTTTGACATCTGTCGGTGTAACGGTGACGGCCGGGTCCTTGGGCTTGAGCGGATACGCATCCACGAGCCCGGGCGCAATCTTCCCACCGGACCACTCCGCCATAAGTTGTAACCCGCGTCTTACACCTTGTTCTGCGAGAGCAGGATGCACACCACGCGAGAATCTGAATGACGCTTCAGACGGAAGGTTATGTTGTTTCGCCGTGCGGCGAATATTGATGAAGTTCCATGCCGCGCCTTCGAGCAATATGTTGGTCGTACTCCTGCCGCGTGTACTGGCTTTTCCAGGTTGCATTTCACCAGACTTCATCTCATGACCTGTGGCATCCAACATCTCTTTGGATGCATCGTACACTTCGCTTTCCGCACCACCCATCACACCCGCAATGGACAATGGACCGTTCTCGTCACACACAAGCACGTTCGTGGAAGTGAGTCTTCGCTGGACGCCGTCAAGCGTGGTGAGTTTCTCCCCATCTTTCGCGGCGCGTGTGATGATCCTGACATTTCTCTTACCGGCGCGCTCTTTGAGCACATCATAATCAAACGCGTGCAATGGCTCACCGAGATCAAGCATGGCATAGTTGGTCGCGTCCACAATGTTATTGATGGGGCGAATCCCTGCAAGGCGCAGGCGGCGCTGGACTTCGTACGGGCTGGGTTTGATCTCAACATCACGGATCAATCCAAGCACAAAGCGCGGATTAAGTTCAGGGTCAGTGATCTCGATGGAAACCAGGTCTTCTACCGATTCGCCATCAGTTTTATATTTAATATTCGGCTTATTCAGTTCGCGGCCCGTCAGCGCGGCGAGTTCACGCGCAACGCCGATCACATTCGCATTACGACCCATATTGGGCAGGATGCCGATATCAAGGACTGCGTCGCCCATGTAATCTGCAAGCGGCATACCGACGGGAGCATCGTCATCCAGAAGAATGATGCCTTCATGTTCTTCAGAAATGCCGAGTTCTTTCTCAGAAGCAACCATTGAGTAAGACTCAACACCGCGGATCTTTGCGCGTTTGAGAGTTGTGAGCACAAGCCCATCTGCGTGACCATCGTAAATCGTCGAGCCTTCCTTTGCGTAGGCTACTTTGAGCGGCCTCGGTAGTTTGCCGGTGCCCCTTAAATGGAAAATGTTTGGCGCGCCGGTTAAAACCGTCTGTTGTTCTTTGCCATCGTAAAGGTCAAGCAAAGTCAATCGGTCCGCGTTGGGATGCGGCATGACCTCACGAATTTCAGCAACGACGATCTTCTCGCGGTCCCATGAAATGCCGCTGGTCTTGAATTCGTGACGCTCACTGGAATGCATACCAGACGCGGCCATATCAGGCATTGGCAGGCCAACGTATTTGATCTCATCCACTTCGAGGCCGGCAAGCGTCAACTTGCGGGCAATCTCCTCGATGGACAGGCCATCCAGGTCAATGTAATCTTTTAGCCAAGAAATTGGTATTTTCATATTAACTCCTTCGAAGTGCGATACTCGTTACTCGATATTCGAGTCTGATGACAGGGAAGCATTCTCTTCGTTTGCGTGGTCTGGCGGAATTTCACGCACAGAATAATTTGCACCGGGTTCATTGGCACCCAGTTTGCTCTTCTTCAAAAATCCGATGTATCCATTGATCAGGCGATTTAGATTTTCACCGTCAACTGCAAAACTTTTATATAGTGTTTCTGGAACATAACCAACTTTTTGAGCATAGACAATATGGCTTAACGTTTCCTCAAGCGAGCCGCGAGCAATATAACAAAATCTTACATTGTCTTGAAAGTAAAAGCGCCCGTGGCCTTCAGCAATATTTGCGTGAACACTTTGTGATGAACGTCGAAGTTGCTGATTGAGTGACCACTTCTCCTCAGGTGGAAGCAATGAGAGTATTTCTTTATTGACACGTACTGCAAAATCTCTCGCCTTGCACCACACATCAAGTTTCTCTAATCCGCGAATACTCATGTTAGTTCCTTTACCATGTCCGAATATCAAATATCGAATCTCGAATATTGTTCTCTTCTAAAACTGCTCCAGGAATCTGAGGTCATTGCCCCAGAAAGATCGAATATCGTCAATCTTATAACGCAACATCAACTGGCGTTCAGGTCCCATGCCCCAGGCAAAGCCTGAATAACGCGCGGGATCATAACCGCCGTTCTGCAATACAACAGGATGCACCATACCGCATCCAAGGATCTCAAGCCAACCTGAATTTTTGCAGACCTGACAACCCTTTCCACCACAGACAAAACATTCCACATCCATCTCAGCAGATGGTTCCGTGAATGGAAAGTATGAAGCGCGGAAACGGGTGCGGACATTTTGCCCGAACATGCGGCGGGCAAAATCAATCAGCGTCCCTTTCAAGTCTGCGAATGTAATGTTCTCGCCAACCACGAGTCCTTCCACTTGATTGAACTGGATCTCCGAACGTGCCGTGATCTGCTCGTACCGGAAGCACATGCCAGGCAACGCAATGCGGATCGGCGGTGGGTTATCAGGATTCAGCGCGGCACGCGAAGCGTCGCGCATGGCACGAATTTGACCGGGTGATGTTTGTGTGCGGAGCAGGAGAGGGTTGTCACCGCGCTCGCCTGCTTCGACAAAGAATGTATCCTGCATGTCGCGTGCGGGGTGGTGGGGTGGGAAGTTGAGCAATTGGAAATTCATTTCATCCGTTTCAACTTCACGCGAGGTGTAAACCTGAAAGCCCATTTCGGCGAGGATATCCAGCACGCGGCGCAACTGCTGGGTGGATGGGTGCAAGCGCCCAAGATGGACTCCACGCCCGGGCAGCGTCACATCCAAGGATTCTTCTTCAAGGGATTTCGCCAGCGCGGCGGCCTTGATTGCTTTCTCCTTTTCTAATAGAACACCCTCCAGGACGGTTTTTGTAAAATTCGCGGCATGACCCACCGCAGGACGTTCTTGCATTGATAGCGCGCCCAATTTACCAAAGATTTGCATGAGTGGCGAATTGCGTCCGAGATGTGCCACACGCCATGCAACCAACTCGGTTTCATTCTGCACAGATTGCAGGGCCTTAAGCCCATCCTTTTCGATTTCTTTCAATTTTTCGAGCATTCGTGCCTCCAAATTCTTCGTCATGGCGAGGGCGCTGGCCCGAGGCAATCCCCTACGCGTTGAGAGAGATTGCTTCGTCGGGAAGAACCGCGAAGCGTCCTCGCAATGACGGGTACAAACAAAAACCTCCCGTCCACAAAATGGGACGGGAGGCGCTTGCGCAGTCCCGCGGTACCACCCAAATTGACCGTTCTTCGACTCGGAACGATCCACTTTGTGCCGACTAACATCGGCCTCTCTTATAACGTAGAGAAAACGGCTCAGACTACAAAACGTGGCACATGGAACATGACACCTGACACGCTCTTCACCTGCACAGCTCGAGAGGGAACTTCAACCGGGTTCGGACGAGTACAACTTTCAGCATCTTCCACGTTGCACATCTCTGGCGGCCTCTGCCGGTCTACTTTCCTCCGTCACTGCCTTTGATTTGATTGCTGTAATTATCCCTGAAACGATTTGCCTGTCAAGGCCGAATATGTTCACCCGATAAATCATGGTTGCGCGGTTACGCCCCTCCAGACTGCATCCAGTGCCTGCAGCGCGGTGAGGTTGCGAATGGCCCATGCAGATTGCATTGCGGTGGGATCGTCAAAATCATTGATCCCGTAAGTGAGGTGCTCAAGGTCAGCTTGGAGCCCATGATTGGGAAGAGGTTGGATTGCTGACCAAAAATTCCACAGCGGAACATCATACTCCTGAGCAAGGCAGGCTACCGTTCGATTGATGCCATGATCGCCTTCCAAATTGTCTCCCTTGGTTGAAAGGATTGGCACAACCTTTTTCGATAAAAGGATATCCAAAATCTGCCTCATTCCCGCATCGAACTCGTCGCGCCGCCACGCCTGATTGGTTCCCAGGGCAAGGATGGCAAACGCTGGTCGATGCAGACGCAATTCACAACTTAAGGGTGACTCGCCGGATCCGCAAAGGATCGAATCACTGGCAGAGGCGTCCAGAATCAGATTGGTATTGAAACCTCGTCTGGCGGCCATTCCAATCCGTTCGAATGCGCCATCAAAATGCTCAATGACTGGAAGGAGGTTTTGATAAGGGGCAAGATCATAATAGTCTTCACCAAGATCAAAGGCTGTGAAAAACCAGGCAGCCGCTATCTCTCCATCGCCGATCTTTGAAAATGCACCTGGATCATTACCGCTCGCCTGACCACGTTCATATAACTCACGTACGGTCTTGCTAACAACAGGAATTACAGGCAATGACTGCCAATCATCACAGGATATCGGATGGGGAGTAATAGGAACTTCTGTATTCACTTGAATCGTTACAGGCTGGCTTGGGTTCGTTGGTGATGGAGAAGGCTCCACTATAATCTGCGGCGTTTGAGCGCCGCAAGCAGTAATCGCAAGCGTTAAGAAAGTTGAAAATAGAAGACGGTACGGCCGCACAGAAATTACATGTCCTGCCCCGATTTTAACGGCTTGCCCCGCGATCGCTCGCGGGGCAGCCAAAGACCAATTCAGAGGAGGGAGAGAGTTTTTTGCCAAATGGGCATTTAGGAGGCCCACTTAGTTCATATGGGACGGTAATCCGGATTCGTGCCGCACCAGACGCATGTCGGCTTGTTTATTCCGTTGCAGACCAACGCATTTGAGCAGCGATGGGCAATGATACGTGGGGGCTGCTCAGGCAGATGCTCAGAAGGAAGCACAACCTGGGTTTCCAGCGCGATCTCGTGTCCGACGTGCTCGCAATAACGGATCTTGCTTACATACCACTTCTTTTGAGCCATACGACACCTCCGGTTTACATTATTCATTGTATGACAAATCAAAAACGCCTGCCAGTGACAGGCGTCATAAGTTGAGATGACAATCCGCCTATTGTGGATGAGACTTGCCCGAATTAACTCTGAATCCGTCAGCCTGACAAAGCAGCTACTCGAAGATCATTTACGAGCGAGATAATAAATCCCGCCGCTATCGTTTAGGAAATAGATTTCTCCTGATTCATCCTGACCAAAGGATGTGATTGTGACATGTATGTCGAACAACAACTGAGCCTGCCAGCCACTACCAGAGCGGACCAGGCCCCAGATGAGTCCCGTACAATAGTCTCCGTAAAGATAGATTCCATTCCACTCCGGCATAGCCCCGCGATACACATAGCCACCTATCACCGAGCAACCGCCTTCCCGATGGCTATATTCAGCAACAGGGTCGATCAAACCATCAGGCGCATTGCCGTTGTAATCCTGGGCGCCTTCGCGATAATGCCAGCCAAAGTTCGCACCACCGGGAGAACCTGCTTCAAGGAAATCAATCTCTTCCCAATCACCAGACCCTACATCTCCTATATACAGGTCACCTGTCAATCTATCAAACGATATGCGCCAGGGATTGCGTAAACCATAGGCCCAGATCTCATTCCCGAACGGATTATCAGCAGGGACGGCATAAGGCTCAACAGAGTCGACATCAAGTCGAAGTATCTTTCCAAGAAGAACTCCCGTATTTTGTGCGTTGCCAAATGGGTCACCCTGAGAGCCGCCGTCGCCGAGACCGGCGTACAAATAACCATCGAGACCAAACGCCAGCACGCCGCCATTATGATTTGAGAATGGCTGGTCCACACCCAGCAATTTCACTTCACTGGTGGGATCACCGACATTGGGATCATCGGAGACCTGGAAACGCGAGATAGATGTATCACCGTTTTCGTCCGTGTAATTGACAAAGAAACGTCCGTTCTGCGTATATTGAGGGTGAAAAGCCAGACCCAGTAAGCCCTGTTCATTGCTGCTGCTTCCTACGCGGTCTGAAATATCAAGAAAAGGCGCCTGTAACAATTGCCCGTTTTCGATGATCCGAATTCGCCCCACTTTTTCAATGACAAATAATCGTCCAGAGCCATCGACTTGCAGGTCGACGGGGCGTTGAAGGCCGGACACGAGCAACTGCCACGTGTAGGCATTCGG
>DATDRD010000034.1:0-4152 GCA_035291925.1 Anaerolineales bacterium | reverse complement strand
AATTCCGGTTGAGGACGACGAAGTAGATGCGCTTTACAACCAGGTCTATCGTGAACTGATGACCTTCGTGATTGCCGACCCAAAGACCATCGAGCGCGCCAACTGGCTTCTGTGGGTGGCTCACAATCTCGAACGCTTCGCAGACCGCGTGACCAACATTTGCGAACGCACCATCTTCATTGCCACAGGTGAAATGACTGAGATCAAATCCACGGACGATGAGTTCTGGAGACAGCAGCAGCAGAAAAAATAATGTAAAATCCGTCAGTAATCGCTGGTGGATTATTTATTATGCGCAGGCCGATGAACCGCGGCTGGAGCAATGAAGGCTACCCCATTCTGCCGGTGATATAAGCCTCCGTTAATTCCTGTTTAGGTCTGGTAAATATTTCGTTCGTATCAGAAAATTCCACCAACTCCCCCAGCCAGAACAAACCTGTGTAATCCGATACCCGTGCGGCTTGCTGCATGTTATGCGTGACGATCACAATGGTATATTCCTTCTTTAATTCCGCGATCAACTCTTCCACACGCAGCGTCGCGATGGGATCCAGCGCAGAAGTGGACTCGTCCATCAAGATCACCTCCGGTTGCACGGCGACCACACGCGCAATGCATAACCTCTGCTGTTGACCCAATGAGAGGCCAAGCGCATCAGATTTCAGGTCAGCCTTCACTTCATCCCACAAAGCCGCGGCGCGCAGGGATTTCTCCACTACTTCATCCATATTAACTTCCATGCCCATGACGCGGGGACCGAACGCCACGTTGTCATAAATCGACTGCGGGAATGGGTTCGGCTTTTGAAAGACCATACCTACCCTCTGCCTGAGCATGACGACATCCACGTCCTCGCCGTAGATATCTTTTCCATCCAACAGGATTTTGCCGTCGACGCGTGTTCCTGTAATCGTATCATTCATCCGGTTGAGACAACGCAAAAAAGTGGACTTCCCACAGCCTGACGGGCCGATCAGCGCGGTCACTTTGCGTGGCTCGATCTCAATGTTGATCTTTGAAAGAGCTTTCGATGAGCCATAATAGAAATCGAGACCATGAACAGAGAAGATAGGTTGGGCTTCCGACATGGTTCGATTTTATCATGTCAATGACATACCGAAAACTTTCGACTATAATTCCACGCAATGAACCGTTTCATTCCACTTGCCATCACATTACTTGTGCTTGTCTTTACTGTATCATGCGGCCCTGCTTCATCATCAGCAGAGGCCGCCTCTGATTCTTCGGCCGCGTATATCGAGAACAAAGGCTCCGATACAATTGTCAACCTTGCGCTCGCCTGGGCCGAAAAATATCAGAGCGACCACCCGGAAATCCGTATATCGGTAACAGGCGGAGGATCCGGAACGGGAATCGCTTCTCTCATCAACGGGACAGTGGACCTCGCCAACGCGTCCCGCAAAATAAAGGATGAGGAAATTGATGAGGCGAAGTCCAATGGCATCGAAGCAGTTGAACACATCATCGCACGTGACGCGATCGCGGTCATCGTCTCTCCAGAAAATCCAGTCAATGAATTAACCCTGAAACAAATTTCAGATATTTATAGCGGCAAGATCAGCAACTGGTCTGAAGTCGGCGGGGAAGACAGGCCCATTGTGCGGTTGTCTCGTGAAACAAATTCAGGCACGCACGTATATTTTCTTGAAACCGTTTTGCGCTTAGGCAGCAAGGAGGATAAAACTCTCTTCTCTATGGATACGTTATTGCTTCCATCTTCCGAAGGCATCATTGCCGAGGTACGACAAAACCCGAACGCCATCGGCTATGATGGGCTTGGCTATGTGCCCAAAGACCTGAAGACGATCGCGATTGCAGAGGAGGAAGGCGGCGCCTACGTGTTGCCATCCATCCCAACCGTGAACGATAAATCATATCCCATTGCACGCGACCTTTACATGTATACCGACGGCGAACCGACAGGCATACTCAAAGAGTATCTCGATTGGATCCTTGCAACCGAGGCACAGCAGATCGTCGCTGAACTCGGTTTTGTGCCTGCACTCCTCACCCCCAGCCCCTCTCCCTAAGAGAGAGGGGGGAGAACCCGCATGGAAAAATCTCTCAACTGGCGTGAATTTGTTATCACTCGTCTCATCAAAGCCTCAGGCTATTCAGCCATACTCTTTGTGGCACTTATCTTTTTCTTCCTCGTGCGCGAAGGCATTCCCACTTTCAAAGAAGTAGAAGCGTCATCTCTCCTCAATATTCGTTGGTATCCCATCGAAGGCCACTTCGGTATCCTGCCTCTTATCACAGGCTCACTCGTTGTGACAATCGGTGCAGGCCTGGTCGCAGTTCCCTTTGGAATAGGCACAGCCGTTTATATTTCAGAAATCGCGCCGCGCTGGATGCGTGAAATCCTCAAGCCTCTGGTTGAACTTCTTGGTGGACTTCCCTCTGTGGTACTTGGATTTCTTGGGTTTCTCGTCCTTTCGCCTTTTCTACGCGTCTTTCTGGACCTTCCCACAGGTCTGACCGCGCTTGCAGGTTCCCTGCTCCTGGGCGGGATCGCCGTGCCCACGGTCGTGTCGGTTGCGGAAGACGCGCTCGATGCCGTGCCGCGTGCCTATCGCGAAGGTGCCTGGGCTTTGGGCGCAACACGCTGGCAGACGATCTGGCGTGTCACTTTTCCCGCGGCGCGCTCGGGTGTATTGACCGCTGTTATGCTCGGCGTTGGCCGCGCCATCGGTGAAACAATGACTGTGATGATGGTCACCGGGAATGCACCGGTTCTTGCAGTGAAACTTGGCAGTCTGTTTTCCCCCGTCCGTACCATGACCGCAACCATTGCGGCTGAGATGGGTGAAGTTGCAAATGGAAGCACTCATTATCATGTCCTGTTCTTTATTGGCATGGTTTTGTTCCTGATTTCACTGGGCGTGAACATCGCAGCGTCCTCGGTTGTCTTCCGTGCAAAGAAACGTGCTGAGAGGATACTGTCGTGAAGGGCGCACTCCCCATCAACCGCCATGTTGCACAACGCGTGGGCTTCACTGCGATTACATTGATGGCATTCGCGACAGTTCTCCCAATTGTCGCCGTAGTCATTTACATTCTTATTCAAGGCTTGCCCGCGATCTCGCTTGAGTTTCTGACGGGCTTTCCACATGATGGTATGCGAGCAGGCGGAATTCTTCCTGCAATTATCGGCACAATCTATTTGACAGTTGGCACGGCCATCTTCTCCGTTCCGCTTGGCATCGCCGCCGCGATTTATCTTTCTGAATACGCTTCTGATACACCTCTCACGCGCACGATACGAATCGCGATCATTAATTTGGCAGGCATTCCATCCGTTGTATACGGATTATTTGGTCTAGGTCTCTTTGTCCTCTTCTTGAATTTCGGCACATCCATCCTTGCGGCTTCACTGACTCTTTCGATTATGACACTTCCCGTCATCATCAGCACTGCAGAAGAATCATTGCGCTCGGTGCCACAGGCATTTCGCACAGTGAGCATTTCACTCGGCGCCACGCGCTGGCAGACCATTCGCCGCATCGTTCTGAAGGAAGCCTTGCCCGGTATTCTCACAGGCGTTATCCTCGGTCTAGAACGCGCCGCAGGTGAGACAGCGCCGATCCTCTTCACAGGTGCAGCGTTCTTCCTGCCGCGCCTTCCACACACACCCTTCGATGCAACCATGGCTTTGCCTTATCATCTTTTCGTAATTTCCACCCAGGTCCCTGAAATGCCCATTCAAATCCAATATGGCACGGCGCTTGTATTGCTGGTATTTGTTCTTACAATGAATCTCATCGCAACAGTGATCCGTTCGAGAGCGAGGGCAAAACGGCAATGGTAGATAAAGTCGTGATCGAAAATCTCTCGCTCCAATACGCCGATGGGACCGAGTCTCTGCGCGGCATCAACTTGAGCATTCCTGAAAAAGCAGTCACAGTTCTCTTCGGTCCTGCGGGCGGCGGCAAATCCACGCTGCTGCGTTGTTTGAATCGCCTCAACGATCTCACGGAGGTCAAAGCGTCGGCGGGACGCATTCTCATTGACGGCAAGGATGTCCTTGACCCTCAAACAGACGTGATCGCGTTGCGCCGCAAAGTGGGAATGGTCTTTGCCCGCCCTGTTGTCCTGCCCTTGAGCATCCGTGGAAATTTGACTTATGGATTG
>DATDRD010000033.1:0-10525 GCA_035291925.1 Anaerolineales bacterium | reverse complement strand
GGCTTCCTGAATCGCGTCGCCAGGTACAATCCACAACATGCCTGGCGTACCTGGCTGATCGGCCGCCCTCTTCCCACCGCCGCCGCGCCGCATCAAACACTCAGCAAGGCCGTGGGATTAGCAGTCTTTGGGGCAGATGCGTTGTCCTCCGTTGCCTACGCTCCTCAAGAGACGCTCGTAATCCTGGCCGCGGCTGGCACACAGGCATTTGGCTACGCCTTCCCCATTTCACTGGTCATCACGGTTTTGCTCGCCATTGTCACCATCTCCTATCAGCAAACCATTCATGCCTACCCAAGCGGTGGCGGTGCATACACAGTGGTGAAGGAAAACCTGGGAGAGCCAGCCGCGCTGGTGGCTGGTGCGGCCCTGCTCACCGATTACATCCTGCTAGCCGCGGTTGCGATCTCCTCTGGCGTAGCTCAGATCGTTTCCGCCTTCCCTGATCTCTTCCCTTATCGCGTCTGGATCTCAGTAGGGCTGCTTGTTTTGATTGCTGTCGCCAATTTGCGGGGCGTGAAAGAATCTGGGAATACTTTTGCCGCGCCCACGTACTTTTTTCTGGCCATGACTGTGCTGGCAGTAGGTGCCGGCTTCGTCCGATACCTGAGTGGCACGCTCGGCATGGTGATAGATCCGCCGCCAATAGAGACTCTCCATGCCGAACCGTTGACTCTCTTTCTGCTGTTACGCGCCTTCTCCAATGGCACGACCGCTCTGACTGGTGTTGAATGCATTTCAAACGGTGTGAAATCCTTTAAAGAACCGCGTGCACACAATGCGGCTCTGACCATGGTCTGGATGTCCGCCCTTCTGGGCGTACTCTTTCTTGGTATCGTCTACCTACTCGGCGTGATTGGAGCAGTGCCCTCGGAGTCCGAAACAGTCATCTCTCAACTGGCTCGCACGGTCTTTGGGAATCGCGGGTTGCTTTATCTGGGCACAATGATAGCCACAACAACCATTCTGATTTTGGCTACGAACACTGCCTTTGCAGGTTTCCCAACCCTAAGCGCCATCATCGCTGAAGATGGATACATGCCGCGCCAACTGGCCTATCGCGGCAGCCGTCTGGTGTTCTCACGCGGAATTGCCAGCCTTACGGCGATTGCCGCATTTCTTATCGTTATCTTCAATGCCAGTGTAACTGCCCTCATTCCGCTTTGGGCGGTGGGTGTCTTCCTCTCCTTTACCCTTTCCCAGGCCGGGATGGCGCGTCACTGGTGGAATAACCGGCTCCTTGCGGACAAGCCGATCGTTGAAAAGGAGGCGACGCGTCTTTACGATCCGGGCTGGCGGTGGAAGCTGGCGATAAATGGCCTCGGCTCCGTCACCACCGCCATTGTCACGTTGATCTTCGCCATCACCAAATTTGCCGACGGCGCATGGATCATTGTCCTGCTCCTGCCCACAGTTGTTATAAGTTTCTTTGCCGTCCATCGACATTACGTGTACCTGGCTCAGGATCTTTCTTTGGAGCACTACGGCCAGCCTCCTCCAGCCAAACGCCATCGGGTGATCATGCCAGTATCCGCAATACATCACGGCACGCTCGAGGCGTTGGACTATGCCTTATCTCTCTCCCTCGATGTGACAGCAGTGCATATCTCGATGGATGCAGTCCAAACGGAAAAGCTGCAACAGAAGTGGAACGGGTGGGGCAAAGGAGTACGGCTGGTGGTGATCGAATCACCCTACCGAACCTTCCTCGAGCCTTTTTTGGAATATGTGAATGAGCTGTGCGCGATATTACAGCCAAACGAACGATTGACGATCGTCGTGCCGCAGTTCATCCCAAAGCACTGGTGGCATAATTTATTGCATACTCAGACAGCTTTCTGGCTGCGCTTCGTGCTGTTGAACAAGAAAGGGATCGTCATCACGGAGGTGCCTTACCAGGTACGTTAGTCCATGGATGACAAAAAATGATATTTATGATTTTCTGTAAACACTCTTCTTTTTGGCGCGTGCACCGTCAGTTCGTCCTCCCAGAGTTACAATGACGTTGTGTTCGCGGCCATCGTCTTCCAATAATAATTTTTCATCCTTGAGAAGTTTTCCATCCAAAGTTAACTTTATAACACCGGTGTTCACGCCCTGCGGGTTTTCAACGCGCAGGTGATACATCGTGCTGCCAAAACGATAGTGGATTTTGTATTCGCGCCAGTCTTTGGGGATGCATGGCTCAATCCTCAACGTCTTTCCTTCACGTTGCAATCCGAGAATCTTTTCAACTGCCAGGCGAGTCATCCAGCTGGCTGAGCCGGTGTACCAGGTCCAGCCGCCGCGCCCAATATAAGGGGCGACGCTGTATACATCCGCAGCGACTACATATGGCTCAACGCGATATCGTTCCGCTTTCTCAGGTGTATCGGAATGATAAATGGGATTGATGAGGCGGAGGAGTTCAGCCGCGCGGTCACCCTGACCGAGTTCAGCAAAGGCCCAGATCGCCCATAGCGCAGCGTGAGTATATTGACCGCCATTTTCACGAATGCCTCGCGGATACCCCTTGATATAGCCGGGGTCGCGTGCGGTCCGTTGAAAAGGCGGCGTGAACAACAGGATCAGTTCATCCTCAGGCCGCACCAGGTTGTTATAGACTGCTTCCATGGCTTGGATGGCATGATCGGGAGCTGCACTCCCTGAGATGACTGCCCAGGATTGCGCGATGGAGTCGATCTTGCATTCATTGTTCGTAGATGATCCAAGCGGCGAGCCATCGTCATAGTACGCTCGCAGATACCATTCGCCATCCCAGCCATTTTTCTCAAGCGCCTTGTGGATATCGCCTGTTTGCGCTCGATAATCATCTGCTCGTTTGTGATCACCCATCAAATCACAGACCTCTGCAAAATCTTTCAGTGTGGAAGAGATGAACCAGCCCAGCCAGATGCTTTCACCTTTTCCGGCCACGCCAACGCGATTCATACCGTCATTCCAATCGTGTGCGCCGATCAACGGCAGCCCATGCGGACCGACTGTCATTCCTTTGGCGAGCGCACGGCAGCAATGTTCATAGAGCGTTCCTGTCTCCCCGGACGGGAACTGCCCATAGCGTTCGTGTTCTCCGGGTTTCAACGGTTCCGCACTTATGAACGGAATCCTCTTGGCAAGAATGGATCGATCTCCGGTCACGCGTACATAATGGGCGGTGACATATGGCAGCCAGAGCAAATTATCAGAACAACGTGTACGGATCCCGCGCCCCGCAGGGGGATGCCACCAGTGGAGCACATCGCCCTCCTCGAACTGGTGCGCCGCGGCATCGAGGATGTGCTGGCGAACCAGATCAGGCCGCACGTGGATAAAGCCCATCACATCCTGCAACTGGTCGCGGAAACCGTATGCGCCGCTGGATTGATAAAAGGCTGTACGCCCCCAGAAGCGGCAGGAGAGCGACTGATAAAGCAGCCAGCGGTTGAGCAGCAGGTCCATCGCGCTGTCTGGAGTATTGACCTGAATTTGCCCGAGAATGTCATCCCAGAATTCGTCAAGTGCCTGCCGCGCGGCTTCCACATTCTGGATGTTTTGATAATGGCTGATGAGCCTTTCGGCATCGGCGCGGTCGGCGCCCTGACCAAGCAGGAAGGTGACCTCTTTCGTTTCGCCGGGCTGCAGCCAGAGCAATGACTGAAACGCGGCGCATGGATCAATGCCGGATTCGACGCGTGGTGTGAGGCCCACGCGTTCCAATGCGGCAGGCCGGGTATAACTGCCAAGGTTCCCGAGAAATTCCCTGCGGTCAGTGGTCACACCGGTCGGTTCACGCGTGGAAGCCAGAAATGCCACACGCTGTCCAAAGTCTGTGTTGTACAGGTTGCGCGCCAGCAAGGCAAAATAATTGGACGCAAATTCAGGAGCAATATGAGCCGCGGTATTTTCGCGTGCTGCACCAAGCACCCATTCAGCATAATAAGTTACATTGATGCGACGCATGCGTTTGGTCGCATTGCGGAGTTTTAACCGGATGATCTTGACCGGTTCGTCCGGAACGACAAAGACGCTCATGTTCTGTTCCAGGCCGTGGCTTGCGTGCTCGAAAACAGAATAACCTGCCCCGTGGCGGATAAGGTACGGTGCATCGGCGCGGGCGGGAAGGGGAGTGGGTGACCAGATTTGACCTGTATCTTCGTCGCGCAGATAAATGGCTTCTGAAGGCGGGTCACTGACTGGATCATTACGCCAGGGCGTTAGACGATTCTCTCCACTATTCTGAGACCATGTAGGTCCCATACCTGCCTCCGAGACAAGACATCCAAACTCCGGCGTGGCAATCACGTTGACCCAGGGCGCCGGTGTCCACTTCCCACGCTCGAGATAGATCACGTATTCGCGTCCATCCGGGGTGAAGCCGCCCAGACCATTATCAGAGAGGAGGTCCGATGGCCGCTGTATTTCGAGTTCTATATCCATCGGTGGGATCAGTGGTTCGATTGGTATAAAGCGCGGGAGGCGGACAGGATCCGCATCCAGCCTGGATAGCTGACGTTCGAGTGGACCAGCTTCCCCGTCCAGCACGACGCGGGCAACGGTCGTCAGCAGGATGCGCTCTGATTCGTTCATCTGATCTTCACTGAGGATGAAAATGCCGCCGCGTTTGTCGAGCCACGCGTCGCTGGCTGTGCGTTCAAGCAGGCGATGGATCCTGCTTTTGAATTCCTGCTCATAACTGGTTTCGCGCTGATTAAAGATGACCAGGTCTATCATCAAGCCGCGTTTGCGCCAATAGGTGTGGGCGAGGAGCAGGTCGCCGAGCAGATCAAGATCCTCTTCACGTTTCATGCGCGCCAGCAGGATGGGACAATCACCGGAGATGCCGAACGACCACAAGCCGGGCTGGCCGAGTGTATTAGTATTGAGTATCACCGGATCAGCACGCAATGCATTGGAGAGATACAGTAACGGTGAAAGCAGCTTTTGAATCTGTTCAACTTTTCGTGAAGTAAGTTCGAGCTGCGCAAGTTCATTTTCAGCCTGCACGCGTATGTCCCGGATTGTTCTGCTGAGCTGTGACCAACGGCGGTAGCGGCGGGCGAGGTCAATGGCTTCTTTGCGTGAATGAGCTGCCAGTGTGATAAAGGCGACTTGAGCCGTTTGATACGGCTCAAGCACGACCTCAGCTTGCAGGGCACAAATAGGATCAAGGGTTGCGCCGGTTGTGCCTGAAAGTATGGACGCTTGCGTGGAAGCAGTGAACACCGCTGGGCGCCGGGGCGTGCCGCCGCGCCCGAGGAATTTCGCTCGATCCGTTTCATAGCCGGTCAGGCTGACCTGTTCGTGATTGGAGGTAAAAAAGTGTGCCAGATAAACAGGTTTTTCATCTGCAGAACGCGGACGGCGGCGGAAGAGCAGCAATTGTTCCTTCTCGAGGAATTCACTTTCGATAAAGAGTTTGTTGTAGGCAGGGTGGCGCTGATCCACTGACTGTTGTGCAAGAATGATCTCGGCGTAACTGGTGAGCGCAAGAACGCGCGAGTGGTTGCCATGATTAGTGAGGCTCACCCGTCGAATTTCCACATCATCATTCGATGCCACATTGACAGTTGTGCGCAGGACGATATCCCCATCCTGCCGTTCGAATTCCACGCGGTGAGGGTAGAAGTTTACTTCGCTTCTATCAGGAGGGGCCATCGTTGGCTGGTGTGTGACAGACCATAACTGACCATTATGGCGGTCTTCCACGTAGATCCAACTGCCGAGATCGTTCAAAGTGGGGTCATCACGCCAGCGCGTCAGCTCAAGCTCCTCCCAGCGGCTGAATCCAGAGCCTGAAGCAGTTATAACCAGACTGTACTTGCCATTCGATAAACAATGGACTTGGGTGTAAGGAGCATCCGGCGAGACGCGCCACGGGTCGAGTGCGATCGTCGCGTAGGAATTGCTCATCGAATCCATTTGCTGATGGCGGGGATGTTCGGTCGGCGCGTGAGCCGGGGTTTGTTCCTGCAAGAGCAATTCAACGCTCTCGATGCGCGGGTCTGCATGAAAGCGCCTGATCATGCGTTTGTTGAACAGATAATTGCACAGGGAAAGCAGGATCATTCCCTGGTGATGTACCATGAAGGAGCGAATGACAGCATGACTCTCACCTGTCTTTAGCCGATCAGGTGTGAAATCCACTGACTCATAGAAGCCATAGAGTCCCCACATTTTGAGGCCCTCGAGATGTGAAAGGTTTTGCATTACTGCCTGAGGGATAAAAGGCAGGGCCAGAATGGATGCGTAAGGCGTGACCACCAAATCATCGGATAAGCCGCGCTTATACCCCAGGCTTGGGATGCCAAACGCCTTGTATTGATATACCCGGACTGCATCGAAGTTATAGTAAGCGGCTTCTGATGTTCCCCAGGGAATACTATGCTCAGTGCCATACCGAACCTGCTCTTCAATTGCCACGCGGCAGCTTTGATCCATGAGCGTGTCGGGATAACTTTCCATGAACAAGTTGGGCATGAGGTATTCGAACATCGTGCCGCTCCACGAAAGCAGGGCGCGCTTGCCGTTCAACTCGGTCAGCGGACGGGCGAGATAAAGCCAGTGATTCTGTGGAACATCGCCGCGCGCGATCGCGATCAGGCTGGCGATGCGCGCTTCAGAAGCCATGAGGTCGTAGTAATTGGGATCGAGCCGTCCCGACTCCACATTGTAGCCAATATGAAAAACGCGGCGTTGTGGATCAAACAGGAAGCCAAACGGCATGGACTGGAAGAAGGATTCGGCCCTTGAAGCGAGAACAGAATAATTGTCCAGTAACGAGGCGACATTTTTTCGCGCGGAATCAAGATCATAAGCCAGGGTGTCGCACCAATCAAACGCGGCTTGATCACCTGCATCCAGCAAACCAATGATCTCCTCAATAATACGACCCGCCCGTTTGCAAATGTCGGGAATCTCGCCGAGCCGGGGATGTAAAGAGAGGCTGGCCTTCAGGCTGTTCCACGCCTCGGCAAGTTCGGGATTTATATCAGCCTGATGAGTGAAGTGGGGCGTGTCCGCCATGACTAGTAACCACGGAGCGAGCACTTGTATGTCAATGCGGATGCGTCTCAATTGATGGCGCACACGATCGATCCAGATCGAAAGCTTGCGCAATGCGTCCGGAGCGACTTCTTCATCTGACTTTTGAATCGCTTCCCAAAGCATGGCTTCCAATTCGGCCTGGCCCTTTTCGAATAACTGCATTAGCAAGGTTGGTGAGAACTGACCCGGATCATTGAGAGCCTTCACCTGGGTCTCTATTGAAGCGATGGCAGTCTGCAATTCGTCGGCGGCATGATCCAGATGTGCCTGTGCCAGCGTCAGTGAAAGCATGCTGAGTGTATCCAGCAGCCCATCCCAATTCACCACCTGGGTTTGAGCCATTTCATAGCATCCCTGTCGCAGGGCAATCAAACATGCGGCCAGATTCCCGCTATCCACTGTGGAGATATAGCGCGGAGGCAGTGGAGCAAAGGTGCGCGTATCGTACCAGTTCAGAAAATGACCGCGGACGCGTTCCAGAGAATCCATGCTGTCGAAAGAGTCGCGTAAGCGTAGTGAAAGTTCGAGGGGACCGATGTAGCCCAGATCATGGGCCGAGAGTGTGGCAAGCAACGTCAAGCCGATATTGGTGGGAGAGGTATGATGTGCCACCAGCCCGCGCGGACTCTCCTGAAAGTGATCGGGTGGAAGCCAGCGATCGTCCGGGCCAACAAAGTGCTCGAAGTACAGCCAGGTGGAACGTGCCAGCAAACGGAGCTTGTGTTCCTGGGCAGGGATGATTTTTCTAACAGGTTTCCGATCGGGCTGGCCGATGCGGGTTGCAATAAAAGGTGAAAGGATCCAGCCAAGCAAAAGTGGGGAGGCGATGAATAGCGTTGGAGGATGCAGGAACAGCAATAAGACGGAAAACACAAACGCAAACGATGGTGCAACGATCATTGCCTGCCATGCTGATTTCAGATGCAGTCTTTTTCCGAAAAGCTGAACAGTATGCGCGGCGCTCACCCATTGAAGCATTCTTTTGTGTGTAATGAATAAGCGCGTCAATGTGGTTGTGATTGCATCAAGAATGATGAGTGATTCATGAGGCAGGAAGACAATCTCAAACAGTGAGCGCAGCGCTGCCAAACGCAGGGGACGTGTCACGACAGTGGAATGCTGTTTGGAGAAACTGTGGCCGAGTTCTGCGATGAAGTTGGTAACAATGGACGTCAAGTATGGTGAAAGCGCGAAGCTCATCCATACCAGGCTCGATCCGGGCAGCAACAGCAATCCACTGATAAGCAAAGTCAGAACCGCCGGCGGCACCAAGCTGCGGCGCAGATTATCAAAAAGTTTCAAGCGGTCGATCAATGAGAGTGTATTCGGCGCCTTGCCTTTCGTGCGGTGTGGCACTTCATTCTTCAGCCAGGGCAAAAGCTGCCAGTCGCCGCGTACCCAGCGATGCAAGCGATCGGTGTAGATCAGGTAATGAGGCGGATAATCTTCAAACAACACCACATCTGTCACCAGTCCACAACGTCCCTGCATGCCCTCGAACAGATCATGGCTCAACAAGTGGTTTTCAGGGATTTTGTCGCGCAGGCTCCTTTGGAACGCCCGGACATCATAGATGCCTTTGCCCACGTAGTTGCCTTCATCGAACAAATCCTGATAGACGTCGGACACGGCGCGCGTGTACAGATCAATGACCGAATCTCCGGAATACACGCGTGTGAAGAGAGATTGATTCGCGGCGGCGGGCCGCACCTGAACCCGAGGCTGGAGTATCGTGTGACCGGCTTTTATCTCCCTTGAGGCCGGATTGAAATCAGCCTGGTTCAAGGGATGTGCCAGCGTACCGATCAACTGTCGGGCAGCTTCACGCGGCAATACTGTATCAGCATCCAGTGTGATGACATAGCAAATGGTGGGTAAGACGCTTAAGTCTCCGACTCTAATGATGAACGTAGTTGAATCATTGCCGCTTAGCAGCTTGTTGAATTCCTCCAGCTTGCCGCGTTTGCGTTCCCAGCCCATCCAGCATTCTTCGCTCTCGTTCCAGGTTCGTTCACGGTGGAAGAAGTAAAAGGGATGATAGCCATCAGTGCCATATTTTTTGTTCAACTGATCAATCGCGGCTTTGGTCTGTGCCACGGCTTGATTGTCACCGGGCATTTCTTTTTCGGCTGCATCTGCAAAGTCGGTGATCAGTGCGAAGAATACATTTGGATCGCTGTTGCCAATAAAGTGATGTTCGATCTGACGGAGCAGGAAAGGCGCGTCCCGCTCCGTGCCAAGCAGGGCGGGAATGACAACCATTGTTCGGTAGTCCGCTGGAACCCCGTTCTCGAAATCCAACTTTGGGAGCGTGCGCGGCGGGATAATGGATATGACCAACCCATTGATGATCTCAATGGCTACTGAAGAAACTGGTAGTATGGTGAGAACTCCGGCCACAAGAAGTTGGAGGATATTTCCCCCCACTTGGGATGTATATAATATGATGAGGAAACAGGCCAGAAGAGTCAGGGCAGCGATGCTTCCCAGATATGCGAATGTGGCATTCTTTTGGATATACCGAATTACCGAGCCTAACAGCTGCGGGCGGAAGTTGATGCGGGCTTCAAGTGTTTCCCTGCCGGGTGCGATGAGATAATAACCAACATGTTTTTCCCGGGCTGATGTTCCAGCCTGTGCCAGTTGAATTGTTTGCGTGGCAATACTGGCCTCATCCAGGGATGACCCGTCTGCCAGTTCTTCTATGACACTGCGATAATGATTGCGTGTCTCAAAATCCATTTGGGTGTAGAGGCCAGCCGGGTCGTCGCGCAGAAGTTTTTCCAGAATACTTGTTGATTCAAAAAACGCCTTCCAATCCTGCGTCGCCAGCAGGCGCAGGTCCAGGATGGAGTTGGCGACTATTGACTCGGAAACAGCCTGAGGGGAGAGGGATGCGGATGTTTCGAGCCTTCCCGAAAAATTGAGCTGGGGTATCGTCTCCCATGTGAGCTTGGTGATGGTTGCCAACGCTTCCGCGAGTGCTTCGAACATACTCAATCGCAACATCAGCGGCAATGCCCAGAGTTCGCCAGTGCTGAGCGGGGTTACGTTCTGAAATGTTTGAAGGAAGTTTTTGATCTGCTCAATATCGAGTCGCGCATCCTGGTGCTGTGTGTTCGCCAGGGCAACAATGTAAATCCGTGCCCAGCCATCGCGCGTTTTGGGCAGGCGCTGAAAGTAGTCCGCAGGCAGGTCCTCCTGCACCTGACGGATGGCCTGTTCGATAACATAGAAATTATCCAACAGCCATTCCGCTGTCTGGGATATGGAGACCTGTGCTTGGGTGGCTTCATCAAAGTACTCATAACATTCCTGGAAGAAATCCATAAACTGTTTCAGGCGGGCAGGAATGTGAAAACTTGCACGCCGCGCTGTGCATGTGGCTAATTTTTGTGCCAGTTCAATAATGGGTTCTTCCAGTTCACTGTGAGGTATTGAGGTATTTCGTTTTACAGCAGCAGCTTGCTCCATGGGCGCGGTGTTCTGCATTGATTAATGT
>DATDRD010000032.1:0-3059 GCA_035291925.1 Anaerolineales bacterium | reverse complement strand
AGGTGAATGTTATGGCGGCGGTAACACATCCCACGGGTTGATCTTGTAGGAGGATGTCATGATCTCGAAATGCAAATGCGAGCCGGAGGAACGTCCGGTCGTACCGATTCCGCCGATCACATCTCCCTGCCCAACACTCTGGCCGCATCCCACATTCAGTCCGCTCAGGTGCGCATACAAAGATTGGAAGCCGCCTCCATGATCTATGAGGATCATATTGCCATAACCGTAATTATTCCAGCCGGCATATACGATCACGCCCGCATCGGTCGCATACACGCCTTCTCCTTCATTGCCTGCGATGTCAATGCCCCAGTGATTGGCATTCGGAGCGTAATCGAACCCTGAGAGGTAATGTTTATTCGAGGGCCATATGAACGCGCCATATCCCACGGCGCCACCGCTGACCGCGTCACATGCGCCGGGCCCAAGGACGCGCGCATACGCGGGATTCTCGCGCGTCACTCCAAGCGGCGCACTCCATGAGACATATTCGCGCCTGCCGTTGGGCACAATCAACCAGGTCCCAGGTGTGATGTTCGGGTTGGCGAGATCACCGATCGTGGCAATATCCAGATTGTTGGCAGGATAATTGATAATATCCTCAGGCTTGACACCATAATAGCTCGAAATCCCATTCAAGCCCTCACCCTGCTGCCATTCGTGGTACGTTCCGTTAACAGGCAGGATGTTCAATTCCTGACCCGCCTGCAATTGGTGAGGGTTATCCAGCAGAACATAGTAATTGCCCCATAAAACCGTTTCGGGTATAAGCCCGAATTTTTCTGCGATCCCGAATACGGTGTCGCCTTCCTCAACTGTATACTTGACCACTTCCTGCCGCGGGCGGGATGGGATGTTGGTGTGCACCTGCGCCAGGCGCGGGATTCCCCCAAACGCATCCACCGCCTCTGGCTGCGGGACGTTATCCATTCCCGCTACAGGTGCGGTGGGTACCGTTTCCAACGCGTTGGCCACATTCCCGGCTTCTGGTTGTTGCAGATAGAACAGTCGCAGGAGCCAGACCACAACCCCGAGCAAAATAATCGATAAAATCGTCGTTCCGGCACGTAACATGGCCTCCCCCAGGCCGATGCCCACCAATGTGTCCAGCAAGCGCGAGAAAACGCCGGGTGAATTATTATCATTTTTCGGGGGGACTTTGTTGTCCATTGAATTTTCCGTTCTCCAAACGAAGCATCATAACACGGGCAAAAATCTAGCGTCAACCTGCCTTTGTGGACGCTTATCCTACGTTAAGCCTGCGCACGGCGTACACGTGGATTGATCAGATGCAAGCCGCCAATGGAAATCAATGAAACCAGCCTGCCGGTCAGGGCCGCGACCGGCACGCCCTAGTTCTGTTCTCAGGCTTTTACAGATCTCCGCCTCATGCTGCACTTTATAACGTGTGCGAGCCATGATAAGTGCCCATATCACAAACAGAAAACTGACCCCGTTTGCCAGAAATACACTGATGAATTGTCCCACCAAAAACAAGACAAAGTCGCGCGAAGCCAGTGCAGGAAAACGCTGGCTCAGAATTGAACTGAGTCGATCCATCACTCGATTTATATGGGAACCACCAGTTCGGGTGCATCGTTTCCCGGTTTGTTGACCAGTGTCGAAACGGGGTATGCGGTCATCTCCTCGGCGGGGAAGGGTTTGATCAACGGTTTCAGGTTATCGGGAGTCTGAGGCGATGTATCCAGCCATTTGGCATAGTCTCGCGGGTGAAGGATCACCGGCATCCGGTTGTGGATAATGGAAACGAGTTCATTTGGCTCCGTGGTGATAATGGTGCATGTCTTAATCAGAGAGCCATCAGGGCTGTTCCATGAATCCCATAAGCCTGCGAATGCGAAAGGCTTGCGGTCTTTCATATGAATGAAATAGGGCGTTTTTGTTTTACTGGCTCCGGCGGATTTCCATTCGTAGAAGCCGTCAGCAAGGATGAGACAGCGTTTGTATTTGAGGCCCCCGCGAAAGGTGGGTTTTTCTGCAAGCGTTTCGCCGCGCGCGTTGATGAGACGGCTGCCAATGCTTGGGTCTTTTGCCCACATCGGGATGAGACCCCATACGAAGAAGTCGGCTGTGTTCTCTCCATCGTTTGGAATTGCAAGCACGGGTTGGGTGGGCGCGACGTTGAAGCGCGGCGCGAACCTGGGAGGAAATGTGTAATTCTCGAATCGTTCCTGTAATTCAGCAGGGTCAACGGTGAGTGTAAATCGTCCGCACATGGTTACTCCTCAGTGTGTTTGCTTCATAATTGTAAGGCAGAATGTTGAGCCATACCCTGATCTTGATTCTACCCAACTTTGTCATTTAATTCTTAACTTCCTGAAATCCCCATCCCGCACGGTTTCGCCGATGGAGTCAAGATGCTCAAGCAGGGCCTGTGCATATTTGCGGCTTGTGCTAAAAGTATCGCGCACCTCTGCCAGTGTGATCTTTCCATTCTGTTTGATCGTCTCTCGAATCTTCATCACCATCGAATCATAATCTGGTTTGCGGAAAATGACATCGTTGGATACCGGGACCAGTTCATCCAGTTCAATCAACGCGTTCACGACCTCTTCACCGGCTTCCAAATGACATTCCTTGATGGTTGGTGTGCTGTACGGATCCTGTTCGAACTTCCGCATCAGCGCCTGGATTTTAACCTGCTGCCCGCCATCGAATTTTATTTCGTGCGCTGTGATTGATAACGTGCCCCCCGCGTCCATGAGAAGGTTTTCCATCCCGAGCTTCTTTATGACGGCGTTGAACACGCGCGGCGTAAGCTTGAGCCTGCTCTTTAGTTCCTCGCGTGGAATGCCGCGCCGTAAGGGGAAACTGCGATGATGGGATTTGACGGTCTGCAGTGTTTTATCATGTAATGCGTTCCAATGAGGCAGCGCGATCATAAGCACATCACTTGATGGATTCATAACCCCCTCCTCCAGCGGAATTAGCTTTCCAGTTTTCACCAATTCTTTCAGCGCGCTGTCTGCCGTTTCTGATTCCAAACGCGATCTTAATACCATTTCTTTGATGCTCGCCGCATTCGATGCCAGCGC
>DATDRD010000031.1:0-8685 GCA_035291925.1 Anaerolineales bacterium | reverse complement strand
AGCAATTCCCGTTCCCGGGCAGGTAACCCGGCCGCGCTCTCCGCATCAAGGTGCTGGCGGCGATTTTCGGGACGGGGCACATCGGCGCGCAGATAATGGACGAGAAGCGCGCGGCGGTGACCGTCTGTGAGGTTTGGCCGCCCGGCATGCCAGCAATGTCCGTTAAAAACGAGCACATCTCCTGCCCGTCCTTCGACGATGATTTCGTCCGGGTGGGAGGCATTCAGGTCGGCCAGGATTTGTTTCGGCGATTTGCCAAGCAGGTGCGAGCCGGGGACGAACGCCGTCGCCCCATTCCCGACCGTGAACGGGTCCAGCATCCAGATGGCTGTCGCGGCGCTATAGCCTTTTTCGTCGCGATGCCGTCCCTGGTCTGAATCCATATGGAAAGGCATTCGCACGCCAGTGTGCGGTGGTACATCGCGCGCGTTGACCATGCTGGCGCGGATCTCGGGTCCCATGACGGCCTCGACAACTTCCAACACCTGAGGGTGGGCGTAGACCTCTCGGAAAAGACTGCCCTTGCCGGCAAGGTTGGCGAGACGACGCACACCCGGTTCGATGTAGTTCTCTTCGCCCGCCTTTTCGCCTTCATCAGCCCATAGTTCTTCCAACCGGGCAAGCAGAGTCTCGATTTGTGTGCTAGAGAGAAGGCTTTTGAAAATCAGGTAGCCTTGTTCATTCAATTGGGTTCGTTGTTCATCATTCATTTTCACAGCATCTCCACAGTGCGCCATCCGTGCTGCAGAAAGCAGGGTGAACGCAATGGCCATTATTTAGAGGAGTATCTATAATCAAGACTTTCATTCTTTGTAAGCCACTACTCCGAAGGCACGCGGTGCACGGATCACCCGTGTGAAACCGGCATCCTGTAATCGGCGCATGACACCTTTAGTAACCCGCGCGCCAGTCTTACTCTCCGGGTCGCCAATGTAATGAAAGATTCGTCCATTGTGTTTTAGCACGCGGAAAGCCTGCTGATAAAATGCCAGGGAATATAGGTCGCCGGCAAGGCTGAACATGGGAGGGTCATGAATAATCGCCGAAAAAGACTCAGCATTAAATCCCATGATTTCGTCGAAAGCATCTCCTATCACCTGCGTAATTTTTGGGTTCTTGAATAAAGCCTGCGACCAGGGATTAAGCTGCGCTATTTCCTGCGCCATTGGGTCAATCTCAATGGTTACTACGTGTCTTGCCGTCTTTGATGCTTCGATGGCGGTATAGCCAAGGCCTGTAGTTGTATCCAACACATCCCCCTTTACGGGTGCGATCGCCTTGATCTTGTTGATCGTGTCCTGATGCGGGTTTGTGCCTTTAATTCGGTGCATGGGGATGCCGGAAATAAGCATAGTCGGGGCAGAGGCTGTTGGCATCAAGCCATAGACCCGTCCTGAAAATTCGGAGAAGCCCTTAATAGCTTTGGGGGCATTATCCTCCACGTAATAGCAGGCAGTTTCATTGCCGCTTATCTCTTCGATGCTTTTCCAATCAAGGCTTTCGCCTGTCGGGAACAGGACATATTCCGGTTGAAGTCTTATCTGGCTCTCGGTCAAATTTAAATCAATAGATACCATCACTGCTGATCGACCGCTCTCTCGAGCCTCGATAATTTGTCTTACCTGCAAATAGGATAAAACAACCATATCATGGTCTCAGGCGCTGAATCATAACTGTTACAGCCTCCCCACACCGCGCGCCATCAGTGCCGCGCAGAGAAGGATAATGGCAATAGCCGCCAGGGCAAAGCCGGCCATTTTGGTCCAGAAGAACAAGTTTTGGGCGTAGAAAGGAGCGCCTTTTTCGTAGTAGAAAACGCGCAGGAGCCCGACGATCAGGATCAGCGCGGCCGAAACCCCGTAGGCGATATCCATCCTTTGAATTCTGCGGGCCTCGGCAAGGGTTAAGTCCTTGCGGAAGGTGACAAGCTCATAGAAGATCGACCCCGTCAACGTGAATGCGGCAAGGTGATGTAAAAAAGCCATGATCGCGCTGGTCATTGGCGCCTCCTATTGGTAAAGTGACTGTCTCTTTATTGTACTAAACAACGACCTTACAACTCCTTAAATCATCGGAATCGTAGGCCAGTTGTCAATTGCGCAGATGAGAGAAATTGTGTAAGATAGAGGTGCCATGTTACAAATTCTGGCATTTAACCTTCGGGACATTCTTATGTCATGGAGTCAGCAAGCCTGACGGGTACCTGTGTACCTGCCAGGCTTTTTTTATCTTTTTTCAAGGAGAAAAAATGCAAACACCCTGGGAATATCGCTACGCCCATCGCACGCAGAAAATGGGGAGTTCAGTTATTCGTGAACTACTCAAATTAACCGAACAGCCCGATATCATCTCATTCGCAGGCGGTTTGCCCGCGCCTGAGGTCTTTCCGGTGAAGGAATTCCGCGAAGCATGCAATTATGTGCTCGATCATTTTGGCCCGCAGGCTTTGCAATACAGCACTACTGAAGGCTATCGTCCCTTGCGCGAGATGATCGCGCGGCACACTGCCCGTTACAGCGTGGAAGTCACACCCGAAAACATCCTGATCACGTCCGGCTCACAACAGGCCCTGGATTTCATCGGGCGGTTATTCATCAACCGCGGCGATTATATCGTTGTTGAATCGCCCACATATCTCGGTGCCTTGCAGGCCTGGAACGCGTACGGCGCGCAGTACATCCCCGTCCGTGCGGATGAGGATGGCATGATCGTGGATGAATTGGAAGCAGCGCTGCGCGTCGGACCGAAATTCATTTACATCCTCCCGAACTTTCAGAACCCGAGCGGTTCGACCCTCTGTCTCGAACGACGCAAGAAACTGCTTGAAATTGCTGATAAATACGGGGTACCGATCGTTGAAGACGATCCATATGGTCAATTGCGCTATGAAGGCGAGCATATCCCCTCGGTCGTTTCACTGGATAGTGAGTATCGCGGCCCGAATGGAGGGCATTACAGCGGCAATGTCATTTACCTGAGCACATTCTCCAAACTGCTCGCGCCGGGTCTGCGATTGGCGTGGGTCATTGCGCCATCTGAAGTCATTCGCAAACTTGTCATGGCAAAACAAGCCGCCGACCTTCATACATCCTCGTTCAATCAGTATGTCGCTTATGAGGTGGGCAAGGGCGGATTCCTGAATGAACATGTCAAGGTGATACGCTCTACATATAAAGAGCGTCGTGATGTGATGATCGAGATGATGGAAGAGATGTTCCCGCCAGGAGTTAGCTGGGTTAAACCGAAAGGTGGTATGTTCCTGTGGGGCATCCTGCCAGAGGGAATGGATGCGGCAGAAGTTCTCAAGCGTGCGGTGGAGAGAAAAGTCGCGTTTGTCCCGGGCGCGGCCTTTCACCCGAGAGGTGGCGGCGACAATACCATGCGCCTCAATTTCTCTTATTCATCTCCGGATACGATCCGTGAAGGCGTGACGCGTTTGGGAATAACGTTGAAGGAGTTCATAAAAGAAAAGGTTTAAAACGCGTAGGGGGTGGGACGCAAAGCGCCTCGCCCCAACAATCATCCTTCTGTATACGGAACATATTCTGCCCGCGCGATGCCCTGCTTCATCGCAGTCAGGGCGACGGCGCGTGCGACCTCAAGGTGCACTTTCTTATCCAGAGGGTTGGGCATCAGTTCACCTGCGGGTGTCATACGCACCAGCACTTCCACTGCTGCGATCAACATCTCGTGCGTAATACGCGGTGCATTCGCATCCACGGCCCCGCGGAAGATGCCGGGGAATCCCAACACGTTGTTGACAGATTTTCCATCAGCGGCGAATGCGGCACCGTGCGAAAGCGCCTCTTCCGGATCGATCTCCGGGTTCGGGTTGGACAGCGCGAAGATGACCTGCCCCTTGCGGATCATATCGGGCTTGATGAGATTAGGCGACCCCGTCGTTGCAATAACGATGTCACACTCGGACATGATCTCCTTCAAGCTGGACTTCTTCCCGCCGTCGCGCGCGAAACGTTCCAACGCCTCCTCGCTCATATCTGCGCCCAAGACCGGGTTGCCGGTAAGACCCATAATCATCTTCCCGATGGCGTTCCCGGCCGCGCCCAGACCAACCTGACCGATGAGGGCTTTATGGATGTCCACTCCAGTCCGATTCGCTGCCACCATCAAGGCGGCAGTGCTGACGACCGCCGTCCCATGCTGGTCATCATGCATCACGGGGATATCAAGCATGGATTGCAGGCGTTCCTCCACTTCGAAACAACGCGGTGCGGAAATATCCTCGAGTTGAATTGCCGCGAAGGTCGGTGCGATGGTTGACACCGCGCGGACAATTTCATCAGGGTCTTTGGTGTTCAACAAAATCGGCATGCCTGAAAGACCAACCAGCGTTTCCATCAACATGGCTTTGCCTTCCATCACAGGCATGCTGGCAAGCGGACCAATATCGCCCAGTCCCAGCACAGCGGAGCCATCCGTGACGATGGCAACCATATGACTGATGCTGGTATACAGCCGGGCCAGCTCGGGGTCATCCGCGATCTTCAAACAGACTTCGGCCACGCCGGGCGTATAGACGCGGCGTAGTGTGGCAATCGAGTCAATGGGAAAACGCGAGCGGATGGCGATCTTGCCCTTTTGGTGGAGCGCCAGCACCTCGTCACGGATCTCCAGCACACGCGTGCCTTCGTTATCACGCATCGCTTCGATCACCTTGTCCATGTGCTCGGTGTCGTCCGCATAGACCGTGATATCGCGCAATACGGACTGGGCAGTCTCGTTGAGCATCTCGATACTGCCTACGCTGGCGCCCATGCTCGAGACGGCCGCCAGCAGGCGCGCCAGTGTGCCAAGCTTCTGTTCATTGCGGACTCGAATGGTCCGCATCATTTTACGCTCCCATGCCATAGGTACTTCCTTTCGCGCATACTGTGGATGGATTACCCCTGTTATTTGCTTATATTATATAACTTTGAGGATGGATTTCAACTCATCGAAGGATTTAATTGTCGTGCAATCGGCCTCCGGGAAGACTCCCTGTAGGTCGTAGAGAACAGGCCGAAGTCCCGCGCGACGCGAGCCGACCACATCCGCAAAATAGTTGTCACCGATGTAGATGGTTTCCTGCGCGGTCACATTCCCGCGTTGCAAAGCATGTTCGAAGATGCCGGGCTCGGGCTTGTAGCTGTCGACCTCCCCGCCTGCCATGGAGAATGCAAAGAATTCACTGAGGCGATGGTCATCGAGTGAATCCTGAAAAGGCTTGTCGCGATTGGAGATCACAGCCATCATGTAACCCGCCTGCTTGAGTTCGGGAAGGACTTTGCGCACATCATCAGGGACGATGCTTTCAGGCTTATAGACTTCACCCATGTGCACGGAGACTTTGGGGGCGAATTCCAGTGCCCGGGCAGGAGAGGCGCCAAGCACGACCAGGCGGCGGCGGCTGTATTCGATCCAGAACTTTTCAGTTTCTCCAGAGTGTGCCAGGAGGTCATCGCGCAGGTCAACGGAGTTTGCCCAGTAGCGATGCTCCCAACGCATGGCGCGCAGACGATCTTCATGGTTCACATGCAGACCCAGTGTTGTCACATAATCATTGAAGACATCACCGCCAGCAGGCACGCTGTGACGGAGTGTGCCGTCGAAATCGAAGAAGATGGCTTTGATGCCGTTGGGTGAAAGCATGGATTCTCCATATGTCACACCTGCACCCGGCGCAGGTGTGCGTCAGGCCGTCTCGCCCCGGCGGGCTCCCGGCCCGAACGGGGTGCAAGTATTGCGAGCGCCGGAGGCGCGTGGCAGTCTCTTGATAATGAGGGGATTGCTCGCAATGACAGATTATTATTATCCTCCAATGTGCGACATCTCCACCTTGGGTAAAGAGGTCGTCTTTTCGGATCGAATTTCCGAATAGCGGTCGCCGCGTTTGCCCCACACGCGCGCAATTGCCTGCGAAATTTCATCGTCGGTCGCGCCGCCGCGCATCAAATCGCGAAAGTCGTGCCCCTTGACGGCAAACAGGCAGGTGTACAACTTGCCTTCGGCGGAGAGCCGGGCACGGTTGCAGGTACGGCAAAACGGTTGCGTCACCGAGGCCACCACGCCGATCTCGCCGCCCCCATCCTTGTATCGCCAGCGCTCGGCCACCTCGCCGGGATAGTTCGGGTCGAGCGGCTCCAGCGGCATTTCGGCACTGATCCTTTTGATGATTTCCGCCGCCGGAACCACATCATCCATTCGCCAGCCGTTGGTGTGCCCCACATCCATGTATTCGATGAAACGCAGGATGTAGCCCTTCTCGCGGAAGAAACGGGCCATCGGCAGGATGCTGGCCTCGTTGAGGCCGCGCTTGACCACCATGTTAACCTTGATCGGCCACAAGCCGGTTATGGCGGCGGCGTCCATCCCCTCCAAAACCGTCTGCACCGGAAAATTCACATCGTTCATTGCCTTGAATACGGCATCATCAAGGGAATCGAGACTCACGCTGACGCGCTTCAACCCGGCATCTTTCAACGCCTGCGCCTGCCTGGCCAGCAGTGACCCATTGGTGGTGAGAGTCAAATCCAGGTCAGGTATGGGAGCCAGCATGGCGACGAGCTGGTGCAGGTCGCGGCGCACCAGCGGCTCGCCGCCCGTCAGCCGAATCTTGTGAACGCCGTGCCCGACAAAAATACGCGCTAGGCGGGCGATCTCCTCAAAGGTAAGGATTTGACTCCGTTCCAGGAATTGATAATCCGACCCGAAGATTTCCTTTGGCATGCAATAAACGCACCGGAAGTTGCACCGGTCGGTGACGGAAATTCGCAGGTCACGCAGGGGACGGTTGAGAGTGTCGGTGAGAATCATAGCCATAAGTACCGTTCATTATAACAACTTTGTATGAGAGTTTATTTAGTCAATTGACTAGGCACTTCAGCCATGCTATCATGATGGTATTATTCTGCACGTTACAAGGAGTATTCATTTATGAGTGGTGAATTCATTTTTCGCATTATTGGCATGATTATAGTTGGGTACCTGGGGTGGTTATTCGGGGGATGGGCCTCTCGAATTCCACCGTTTGTGCCTGAACAGGTTCTGCTTTACGAGTTGGTATTCGGTTTGATCGGTGCATTGGCCGGGCTGGTCCTGATGCCATATCTCACCACGCGTCCCGCGCGCTATATCCGTAACAGGCTGGGTCGCCTTTCAGCAGAGACGCTCTTTGCCGGGTTGACGGGGCTGATGGTCGGTTTGCTCACTGCGGCATTGCTCGCATTCCCGTTTTCCCTGCTGCCGGCTCCGCTGGGGCAGATCCTGCCGTTCATTGGCGTGCTGGCTTTCTCCTATTTCGGGGTATCACTGTTTGTGATGCGTCAGGGTGACTTGATGGGACTGATGAGCACACTGAGTGGACGCGGCGGCGAAAGCGGCGCTTCCTCCTCCTGGACTAACCTCAACCGTACCATCTTACTGGATACAAGCGTCATCATCGATGGGCGCGTCGCCGACATCGCCAAAACGGGATTCCTGCCCGGCACGCTTCTCATCCCGCGCTTTGTATTGAACGAGCTCCAATACATCGCCGATTCACCTGACGGTTTGCGCCGCCAACGCGGGCGCCGCGGCATGGAAGTGCTGGCCGAATTGCAAAAACTCCCCAACATCCTCGTCCGCATCAGCGACATCGACGCCGAGGGCGTCCGTGAAGTGGATGACAAGCTCGTCGTGCTGGCGCGGCAGTTGAAATGTCCCATCCTGACCAATGATTTCAATTTGAACCGCGTGGCTGAACTGCAAGGCGTTACAATATTGAATATCAATGAACTTGCGAATGCGGTCAAATCGGTGGTCCTGCCAGCCGAGCGCATGACGATCAATGTCTTCCAGGAAGGCAAGGAGTATGGTCAGGGCGTTGGCTATATGGATGATGGCACGATGGTCGTCGTCGAGAACGGACACGATCACATCGGTGAATACAAGGAAGTGGTCGTCACCAAAGTCTTGCAGACCGCCGCGGGACGGATGATCTTCGCCCGCGTGGAAGAAGACAACGGGAAGAAGAAAAAATAATCCACAGACACTTGCACCTGGCGCACACCTGCCTGATTTGCTAAGCAAATCACGGGCGGTGCCAGGGAGTGCAGGTGTTTAGCAGATTTCGCAGATTAAGAATCAATGATGAGGATCGTTGAGGAACGCGACCCGCAGACATACGCAATCATCGGCGCTGCAATGGAAATCCATCGCCAGTTGGGTCATGGGTTTCTCGAAGCTGTGTATCAGGAAGCAGCGGTAATTGAATTTCCTCTAAAGCAAATCCCATTTGAAAGAGAAGTGGCCTTACCCATAAGATATAAGAGCATTTTGCTTCCAATCCACTATCGTGCCGACTTCGTTTGTTTTTCCGAGATAATTGTAGAGTTCAAGGCTTTGTCCCGACTGTCAACTGTGGAGGAAGCACAACTACTAAACTATCTCAAAGCCACCGGACTGAAACGCGGCCTCTTGATCAACTTTGGCGCTTCGAGCCTGCAATACAAGCGTCTCGTCTGGGGCTACGAGGATATAATAAAAAAATCTGCGCAATCTGTGTAATCTGCGGATAAATCAAGGTAATCCCATGCTCCGCTTATACAACACCCTCACTCGCAAAAAAGAAGACTTTCAAACCCTCGAGCCGAACGTCGTCAAGATGTATGTCTGCGGCGTCACAGTCTATAACGACGCGCACGTGGG
>DATDRD010000030.1:0-5875 GCA_035291925.1 Anaerolineales bacterium | reverse complement strand
TCCATCGTGAAGTAGCCGCGCCCACCCGTGATGGAACGCAGCTGCGTGGTGTAGCGCGTCATTTCCGCCATCGGCACATGCGCAATGATGGTGGTGCTGCCGCGCTCGGATTCCGTGCCCTGCACGCGGCCGCGGCGTGTGTTGAGATCGCTCATCACGTCACCCATGTTCGCGTCGGGAACGGTCACGCGCACGTTCATGATGGGTTCGAACAGCACGGGACCGGCGTCCTGCACCGCGAGTTTGAAGGCTTCGCGGCCGGCAATCTCGAACGCCACGGGTTTGGAGTCCACCTCGTGTTCCTTGCCATCGTACACAATCACCTTCACATTGCTCATCGGGTAGCCCGCGAAGGCGCCACGTTCCATTGTCGCTTTGATCCCTTTTTCAATAGGCGGCAAAAAAGACTTGGACAGATTCATACCCACGAGTTCATCATCAAATTCAAAATCGCCTTCGTGATACGGCTCAATACGGAGATGGACCTCACCGAACTGGCCCGCTCCGCCAGATTGTTTCTTATGGCGATATTGTCCGTTGGCTTTTCGTGTGATCCCTTCGCGATATGGGATTTTTGGCTGATGGGTTACCAGGCCCACCTGGAATTTGGTCTGCGCGCGATTGACTGCGACATCCATATGCTGGTCGCCCATGCCTTGTAAAACGGTCTCGTGCGTAATGTGGTCGTTCTGCCACGTGAGGGTCATGTCTTCTTCGCACAGACGAGTAAGGGTCGGTGAGATCTTTGCGGCGTCGGCTTGCGTCTTGGGGGTTATTGCCACGCGATACAACGCGGCGGGGAACATCGGTTTTTCAATCGTGAGCGGATGGCCCTTGTCGCAGAGCGTATCGCCCGTTGCTGTTGCGGTCAATTTGGAGACCGAGGCGATGTCACCTGCATGCACAACTTTGGCGGGGATCTGCTCCTTCCCGCGCTGGAAGTGCAGGCTTGCCATGCGCTCTTCCGCGTTCTTGTTTTGATTCCATACACGCGCATCCGCTTGAATGGAACCGGAGAACACACGGAAATACGTCATTCTGCCAACGAACGGATCGGCAGTGGTCTTCCATACATATGCAGCTAATGGGGCCGAGGCGGACGCGGTCAACTTCTCTTCGCCATCTTTAGCGTGTGCAACTCGTTCAGGAGCATTCAACGGTGATGGCATCAGATCGATGATGTCATTGAGCAAGGCGAGAGAGCCGATCTCACGTCCGCCCGCCGCGCAGAAGACCGGGATAAAAGCCCCGGCGTAAACCACATCCTTTAAACCGCGCACCAGCTCTTCGTCTGAGAGAGACCCGTTCTCCAGATATTTTTCCAGCAGTTCGTCTTCACCCTCCGCCGCAGCTTCCACGAGCGCGAAGTGGGCCGCCTCTGCAGCCTCTTTCAGTTCAGCAGGGATGTCGCCGGTCGTCTTGCCATCACCCAGGTAGGTCTTCATGCCGATGACATCCACGACGCCTTTGAAACCTTGTTTCTCGCCGATCGGCAAATGTACTTTGATAACGCGCTTTTCATGGGCGTGCGCCAGCGCCTCAACGCTTGCAAAGGCCTGTTCGAAATTCGCGTTATCGCGGTCCATCTTGTTGACCACAAAGAAACGCGGCAATTTGAATTCATCTGCATAGCGCCAGGCCAGTTCGGTACCAACTTCCACACCGGCGACCGCGTCCACTAAAATCACGGCGCCATCAGCGACACTCAGAGCGGAGATCGCCTCACCCACAAAATCAGTGTAGCCGGGCGCGTCGATCACGTTTATCTTGTGGTCGCGATGCTCAACTGGGATAACACTTGAATAGATGGAAATCTTTCGACGGTGTTCCTCATCGTCATAATCTGAAACCGTTGTCTCGTCCTCCACTTTTCCCAGGCGAGTGGCAGCCCCCGTCGCATGCAAAAATGCTTCCGCCAGCATTGTTTTTCCCGCGCCTCCATGCGAGACCAGCGCAATGTTGCGGAGAAACTCGGTGGTATACTCTTTCATGAAAAAACCCTTCCTATACAGTTGGGATATAGAATCAGTTGCGTGATTGTAAAAGAACTCAACTGAATTGTCAAAGTGACGCGTCTGCGCTTCACCTTCCTTAAATGACATGCTGGGTCCAATACTTATGGGATAGTGGAATTAAGAGTGCAAAACCTGTTCCGCCGCCTGCTCTTTCATTACTGGTATTTCGGCCAGCCGAAGTGGGATACGGGTATCAGTCCGCCCGAATTATTAGACTTCATACAAAAACATAAACCCGGCCGTGCAATCGATATCGGATGCGGCACCGGCACAAATGTGATCACGCTTGCCAGGGCCGGATGGCAGGTAACGGGCGTGGATTTCGCGCCGCGCGCCATTCAACTTGCAAAACGAAAGGTAAAGGACGCCGGCGTTCGAGCAGAGTTAATCGTCAACGATGCGACAAAATTGAAAGGGATCAGCGGCCCCTATGACTTTGCCCTTGACATCGGTTGTTTTCACGGCATTCCAAAAGACGGCCAGACGAAATATCTAAAACAATTGGACCGTATCCTTTTCACTGACGGATTCTGGCTTATGTACGGATTCTTCAAGCCGAGCACGGTTCACCCGGGACGCTTCGACACGCTCAGCGCGCCGCCCGGGCTTGTCGAGGCGGATATGAACCTTTTCTCATCCCAATTGACTCTCGTTACGCGCCGTGATGGATTCGACGATAAGCGCGAAAGACCGTCAGCATGGTTCCTCTATCAAAAACACAACCGACGATGAATGCACACGCGATCGAAATCCGAACCCTTACCGAAACCCTCATTTACGAATTGACCAAAGCCCTCGCGCTTCCAAAGACTGAATGGACAGCGAAATTGGTTCGACTCATCTTCGGAAAGGCCGCGCACGCAGCTGCTGAAGTGGGCATCGGCTTGGACCGCGCCGTCGCTGAAGGTGGAATATCCGCAGGCGCGCGTTGGGTTTTGCCACGCTTTGTCAAATCATATGAAGCGTGCGGAATCGAAAACATTCCAGTCCACGGTCCTCTGGTCATTGCATCCAACCATCCCGCATCAGTTGATTCGCTTGTCATTTCCGCAAATGTCAATCGCCCGGATTACAAAGTCATCGTTGGCGATATTCCATTCTTTGAGCACCTTCCGAGCGTGAGCACACATGCCATCTACGCGCCCGGCCCAGAGGATACGATGGGACGAATGCAGGTGGTCCGCGAGGTGATTCGACACTTGAAGAATGATGGCGCGATCCTCATCTTCGCGCGCGGTGGCATAGAGCCTGACCCCGCCTGCATGCCTCATCCAGATGTTGAATTCCATCATTGGTCACGCAGTCTTGAGATATTTCTAAAACAAGTTCCGCAAACGCAAGTGCTTATCACAATGGTAAGCGGCGTGATCGCAAAGTCCTCGATTCGTCATCCGATTACCTGGTTACGCAAAGCAAGCCCAGACCGTCAGCGTCTTGCGTTCCTTTATCAGCTCGCGCGCCAAATGCTGAGCGGTAAGGAACTCTTCGGACTCACACCGCGCGTCACCTTCGGCGAAATCATCGCAGGCAGAAACCATGAACACATGCTGGTGGAAATCGAACAGGCCGCACGCCGCACACTCAATCAACACATGGCCTGGGCACAAGTATGAAACCCGAAATTCGCGTCTTCAATGATTTAGAGAATCTAAGCCGTGCTGCGGCAAATCTTTTCACCGCGCAAGCCGCCGAATCCATCACCAAACGGGATCGCTTCCTGGTCGCGCTCAACGGCGGCAACACGCCCATGCGCCTCTTCCGGTTGCTTGCCACAGATCATCGCGATCAGGTTGATTGGAAAAGGGTCCACGTTTTCTGGGGGGATGAACGCTGTGTCCCGCCGGATGACGCAGGAAGCAGTTACGGTCAGGCGCGGGATGCGTTGTTGAGTCGTGTTCCCATTCCGGACTCAAACATCCATCGCATCAAATGTGACCCTTCGACACGCTCAGGGTGGCGCCTTGGGCCTGTTGAGGCTTCGAAAGAATATTCCCTTGTCTTGAAGGAATACACCTCCCCTCCACTCGAATGGCCGCGCTTCGATCTGGTCTACCTGGGCATGGGAGAAGATGGTCACACCGCCTCTCTATTCCCCGGCTCACCTGTAGAGGAGGCAGAGCCTGTTATTCCAGTCACTGCGCATTATCAGGACCGTCCTGCGAACCGTGTAACGTTGACCCCGGCCGTTTTCAACAGTGCGCGCAGGGTCGTCTTTATGGTGACGGGTGCGAAAAAGGCTGTCACATTAGCGGAAGTACTGAGTGACAGATATAATCCAGGGCAATATCCCGCGCAGAGGATCAACCCAAACGACGGTGGATCGATCTGGCTGGTTGATGAAGAGGCAGCAAGCAAATTGCCGAAGAAAAATATACGGAATGAAGAGGAGTAGCCATGGAATTAGCAATGATTGGTTTGGGCAAGATGGGGTTGAATATGGCAACGCGGCTCGTGCGCGGCGGGCATCGCGTGGTTGGTCATGCTCGCACGGTGGAGACCGTTGAATCAGCCGTTAGACTCGGCGCGGAAGGAGCCCAATCGCTCGAAGAAGCATTAGGCAAACTCAATGTGCCGCGCATGGTTTGGTTGATGATCCCTGCAGGGAAACCGACAGAAACGACAATTGAGGAACTTTCAAACCTGCTTTCCAAAGGCGATATCATCGTTGATGGAGGCAATTCGAATTACAAGGATACGATGCGGCATGCCGCGCTGCTCGAGCCGAAAGGCATTGATTTCCTGGATTGCGGTACAAGTGGAGGAATCTGGGGCCTGGAGGAAGGATACAGCCTGATGATCGGTGGCAAACCTGAGGTCGTGGAAAAGCTGCGCCCCATCTTTGAGACGCTGGCTCCTGCAGCAGATAAGGGTTGGGGACACGTCGGTCCGCATGGCGCCGGTCATTTCGTCAAGATGGTGCATAACGGGATCGAGTATGGCATGATGCAGGCTTTTGCCGAAGGGTTTGGCATCATGAAAGCCAAAGAGGAATTTGGGCTTGACCTGGCGCAGATATCGCACATCTGGCAGCATGGTAGCGTCGTGCGCTCCTGGCTTCTGGATCTGGCTGCCCGCGCCCTGGATGAAGATGGCAAGCTGGCAGGTATTAAACCATGGGTGGCTGATTCGGGTGAAGGCAGGTGGACTGTATTTGAATCGATCGACCTCGACGTGCCCGCGCCTGTGATCACACTGGCTCTGCAAATGCGTTTTGTCAGCCGAGATGAGGAGAATTTCAGCGCGCGCATGCTGGCCGCGCTACGCAACCAATTTGGGGGCCATGCGATAAAGAAAGAAGGTTAATTGAATTGAACAATGACTTACCAACCTCCATTGTGATCTTTGGCGCGTCGGGTGATCTAACACAGCGCAAGCTTGTGCCCTCACTGTTCAATTTGTATCGCAAAGAACGGATGCCAAAACAATTTCGGATCGTGGGATACGGCGGCACTGCTTTTACGGATGATCAATTCCGCGCGCATCTTGAAGAAGGGCTGAAGCAATTCGCATCTTTTGAGTACACCGCTGAAGAATGGAACAGCTTTGCTTCTAACCTTGCCTACCAGCAGGGCCGTTATACCGATCTTGCGGATTTCAAGAAGCTCGGGATTTTTCTAAAGAATTGGGAGAAGAGTTCAGGCAATCGAATGTACTACATGGCCACGCCGCCCGGGGTTTTTCCCAATATCATTGATCTATTGGGGCTGACAGATCAGCTCGCTGAGTACAACGGCTGGCGGCGTGTTGTCATCGAAAAACCCTTTGGTACAGATCTTGAGTCTGCACGCCAGTTGAATGAGCAAATTCATAAAGGACTGAATGAAAAACAAATCTATCGCATTGACCATTATCTTGGGAAA
>DATDRD010000029.1:0-3081 GCA_035291925.1 Anaerolineales bacterium | reverse complement strand
ATATGTCATTGTTACAGACGGGGACGTATTATGGAACACTTGAGGTAACACCCACACCTGCACCATAAGAAATCCCTGGGTGACAATCACCTGCTGAAGTTCGAAGGCGCTGTCCAAATGGATGGCGTCTTGGTGTTGGTGTTATAGTTGATCCAGACAATGCAGAACCGGAAAGGACTGTTCAATCCTTGAAAAGAATTTTCATATCCATTCTGGCAGGAGTTCTTTTATTGACTGCCTGCGGAACAGAAAAAGGGATCGAAATCCACAGCGCATGGATGCGTCCGGCCGCTCAGGGCGAGAATGGCGCAGTCTATTTTGTGATTCACAACCATTCATCAACAGCGGATGAGTTAGTCGGCGCATCTTCGAATATCGCCGAGGCAGTAGAGATGCACGAAAGCATGTTGGCAGGCGCAGACGTTATGCAGATGCATGAGGTGGCATCCGTTCCTTTGGATGCTTTTGCCGAAATAGAGTTTACACCGGGCGGGTTGCATATGATGCTGGTTGGTCTCAAGCTGGGTATAGCGGTCGGCGATGAAATTGAGGTCATCCTGCATTTCAGGAATTTTGAAGATATAAGAATCATGGTTCCCGTAAGAGAGACTGCAGCACCAGATCAGGTCCATTGATCGGGGAACTTTTCAGCATACTGATTCGTCCATCGTGGAAAGGAGTGAGAAATGAGAAAACTACTATTAACATTCATTGTGCTCGCGTTGGCCGCGTGTTCAATGGGAAACCAGACCGAGATCGAAGGCAACCAGGAGAAGTGGCGCGATGCAAATATTTCGCACTACCGCTTCAACCTGAGCATTGGATGTTTCTGCGTATTTAGCCAGGATATGCCGCTGGTCATCGAAGTGATGGATGGCAAGGTCGTTTCGATGGAATACCAGAGTGGCAATGCAATCGACGCCACCAGCCGCGAATTCTTCGATAAATTTACGACAATTGACCGGATCTTTTCGGAACTTGAAGCTGATCTCGCTGGAGCAGCAGATGAGGTCACTGCGGCATATGATCCAACTTATGGATTTCCCGTTGACGTCACTATTGACTACGTGAAAGAAGCAATTGATGACGAACTGTATCTTACCGTTTCAGGCTTTGAGGCACTTCCCTAAAACGCAGCCAGCGGAAATTCCTCATTACCTTTGCGAACAACGGAGGTAATATTGTATCTGTACGAACACGTCATAATGGAAAAGGTATGCCGACGAACTCGCGCATGGAAATGAAGATGGGAAGTGGTTCATTACGGAAAGGAGGAATCATGGGGTTATTTAAGGACCGGAGAGATGCGGGCAGAAAACTGGCGCAAGAATTATCGGCCTATGCAGGCCGCTCCGATGTGAATGTGTTAGCCCTCCCGCGTGGTGGCGTGCCAGTTGCCTATGAAGTCGCGCTGGCACTGGGTGCCCCACTGGATATATTTATCGTCCGAAAACTGGGGCTGCCCGGCTACGAAGAACTGGCTATCGGCGCAATTGCCTCAGGTGGAGTACGAGTACTGAATAACGATATCGTCCAGGCGCTGAATATCCCACAGAGAGTCATTGATGCCATTGCACAGGAAGAATTGAAGGAGTTGGAGCGGCGTGAGCGCGCCTATCGTGGGGACCGCCCTGCGCCTGAAGTCCGCGGCCGCACTGTGATCCTGATCGATGATGGCCTTGCCACCGGCGCGAGCATGCGCGCCGCGGTGGCTGGGATGCGCGCCCAGAATCCTGCTCGGATCGTTGTCGCGGTGCCCACCGCTGCACCTGAAACGTGTGAGAAAATCCAGCCTCAAGTAGATGAAATCGTTTGCGTCATGACCCCTCAGCCGTTTTATGGGGTTGGCCGGTGGTACGAGGATTTCTCGCAAACGACCGACGAAGAGGTAGGGATGCTGCTGGAGGAGGCAAACCGGCAGCTGCAGCGTGGACAAACAGGATTAGCAATCGAGGTACCATGAATGGGATGAATATCGAAAATCGCGATGTTCAAATTCTAAGCACGGGCGTTCGTCTCGAAGGAATTGTGAGCATCCCGGAAGAGGCAAAAGGCATCGTGCTTTTTGTGCACGGGAGCGGCAGCAGCCGTCACAGCCCTCGAAACAAGTATGTCGCACAGACACTGCAGGAAGGCGGTTTGGCCACCCTGCTCTTTGATCTATTGACCCCACAGGAGGAGCAGACCGACCTGCGAACACAACACTTACGGTTTGACATCAACCTGCTCGCTAGACGAACTGCCGGCGTGCTGGAATGGCTTGATCTACAGCCCTATGCCCGGGAGCTCAGAATCGGTCTGTTTGGTTCGAGCACCGGGGCAGCTGCGGCTTTGATCGCCGCTGCTGAACTGCCAGAGAAAGTGGATGCAGTTGTTTCGCGCGGCGGGCGGCCTGATCTGGCTGGTGCAGCTTTGCCAAAAGTGCAGGCTCCTACTCTCTTGATCGTTGGCGCTCACGATGAGGTTGTGATGGATTTGAATGAGAAGGCGCTGGCACAGATGCAACCAGGAGCGGAGAACAAACTGGTGATCGTGCCCGGAGCATCCCACTTGTTCGAGGAGCCGGGAATGCTGGAATATGCGGCGCGGCTGGCACGGGATTGGTTCGAAGAACATCTGAGCCGGGTGAGTGTTGGTTAATTTCTGCGTAACGAAATCAGTTAATTATTTAACAACTCGCCTCCCGCGCCGCCGAGGCCTGTTCCCATCATAAATACTCTTGTCGCCCCCGACCTGTGACCCAATAACAAGATATGATTGGCAGCCCATCTAAATGAGATGCGGCTTTTTTGATTTCAATCAAAGTTTTGATTATAATGACGTGGAGTGGCGTGAAGGAGAAAATAAATGGCAATTATCGCTATGTTTTACGGCATCATCGTTTCGATGTACTTTTTCGATAGCCGAAGGCATAAACTGCCGCACATTCATGTCAAGTAGCAGGGTGAAGAAGCCGTTCTTTCCATCCCCGAAGGCGAAGTGCTGGAAGGAAAAATCAACAGCAAAAAACTGCGTCTCGTTCAGGCATGGATTGAAATCCATCAGGAAGAATTAATGGCAGACTGGGAGCTTGCCAGTCAA
>DATDRD010000028.1:0-5646 GCA_035291925.1 Anaerolineales bacterium | reverse complement strand
CTGGCGTGTATCTCTGATGTGTTGGTCGAGAACTATCGCAGCGGGGTTTTAGATCAGATGGGCTTGGGGTACCCCGATTTGCATAAGTTGTGCCCCAAATTAATCTATTGCTCCATCAGCGGTTATGGACGCACCGGCCCTTTTGCTGAGCGCCCCGGTTATGACGCGATTCTCCAGGCCGAGGGCGGGATGATGAGTATCACCGGGCCAGTGGATGGGCCTCCATCTCGCGTAGGCATACCTATTATTGACATCACCTCCGGGATGTTTGCGGCTACCGCAATCCTGGCGGCCTTGCATGCCCGCGATCTCATGGGGGACGGGCAACTGGTGGACATCTCCCTTTTCGATTCGCATATCGCACTCCTGGCAAATGTAGCCTCCAACTATTTGATCGGGGGCGAGCCGCCTCGCCGTTTGGGTAACGCCCATCCGAATCTTGTCCCCTATGAGGCATTTTCTGCTCGCGATGGCTGGTTCATATTAGGCGCCGCTAATGAGCGACAATGGGGACTATTATGTGACATGCTTGGCCGTCCAGATATGAAGACCGACAGCCGTTTTGTTACCAATGGGGATCGGGTTGCCAACCGGGAAATATTGGTCGATGAACTCAATAAAACCTTTTCTCAACGGGATGTCAATGACTGGCTTGCAGACCTGATAAAGGCTGGTCTGCCCTGCGGCCCCATCAATTCGCTTCCAGAAGTCTTTGCCCACCCCCAGGCACAGGCGCGCGATATGACTCTGGTGTCCGAGCACCCAACTGCCGGTACGGTGCGGCTGACGGGCTTTCCCTACAAATTTTCCCAAACCCCGGCAGAAATCCACAGACCGCCGCCGCTGTTGGGTGGACACACCGAAGAAGTGCTTACCAGTCTATTGGCTTACTCATCCGAGGATGTGGCGTCATTGCGGGCAAAAAAAGCAATATGATGCCAACTTCTGGCAAACTATAATTTGAAAAAGGAAGAAATTATGGCATTCGTCAAAGCTGAAATACGATCTGGCGCTTATTACGACTCCGTCGTGCTGATGAAATTGCAGCGTTCCCTGTCAGAGCAGCCCGGTGTTCTAGACGCAGGGGTGGTGATGGGAACGGATGCCAATAAGGATATCCTTGCACAGAGTAATTTGCTTGTAGATGAGGTTAAGGGGGCTGGAGCCAATGACCTAATTATCGTTGTTAAAGGTGAAAACGAATCTTCAGCCCAGACTGCCCTTGGAAAAGTGGATGAACTTGTCGCGGCTCGCCGAAGCGGGGGCGTGGATCAGGAATATCGCTCCAAGAGTTTGGAAGCCGCGGCAAACAGATTACCCACTGCCCAATGGGTGCTCATCTCCGTCCCAGGGCGATATGCCGCGGATGTGACCCGCCAGGCTTTGGATTTAAACAAGCATGTCTTCCTTTACAGCGATAATGTCCTCTTGAAGGATGAGATTGCTTTGAAACAGGAGGCGGCAAGGAAAGGCCTGCTGGTAATGGGGCCTGACTGCGGCACAGCCATTGTCAATGGGGTTGGATTGGGGTTCGCCAACAAGGTTCGGCGCGGACCGATCGGCATCGTAGCGGCCTCGGGAACCGGCTTGCAACAAGTCTCTGTTCGCATCCACCAGATGGGTGGGGGACTCACCCATGCCTTCGGCACTGGCGGGCGCGACCTCTCTGAGGATGTGAATGCCAGCACAGCGCGTCAGGCGCTTGATCTGTTGAGCCGCGATCCTGATACAAAAGTGATCGTTTTGGTTTCCAAGCCGCCCTCACCCAAAGTGGCGGGCGAACTCATCGAAGCCGCGCGTTTGGTGGGAAAGCCGGTGGTTGTGAATTTCATCGGCTATTCAACCGCCATGCGCAAAATTGATAACGTAACCTTTGTTACGACTTTTGATGAAACTGCCGAGCTGGCTGTTCAGTTGTCCAATGCAGGGGATCATAAAGATTTGATGCGTGATTTAAATCTCGGAAGATTCTCATCGGGGCAACGCTTTCTGAGAGGACTTTTCTCAGGTGGCACTCTGGCCTATGAAGCTCAACTCATTTTGAGGGATTACCTGCCAGCAGTTTATTCAAATGCGCCTCTGAAAAAAGAATTACGTCTGGCAGATTCTTTGGTCAGCAAGGAACACAGCCTCATTGATCTTGGGGAAGATGAGTTCACGGTTGGTCGTCTGCACCCGATGATGGATAATGATCTGCGCATCCGACGGCTGGAAAAGGAGGCTGGTGATTCGCAAGTTGCGGTTATCCTGCTGGATGTCGTTCTGGGCTTCGGCGCCCATCCAAACCCGGCCAGTGAGTTGGCTCCTGCGATTGCGAAAGCCCGCAACATTGCACAAGATGGCGGGCGTTATCTCGAAGTTGTGGCCGTCGTTTCAGGGACGGATGAAGACCCCCAAAACATGACCGCCCAAATCCAGATGCTCGAAGAGGCCGGTGCAGTCGTGGAGACTAGTAATGATGTTGCGGCTCGTTACGTGGGACGGTTGCTGCGAAGCCTGAGGGAAAAAGATTCAAGCGCCGCTGAGCACCCAATCGCGAGCGTCAATCTCTCTACATTTAAACAAACTTTGGCAGCCATCAATGTTGGCTTGGATTCTTTCACCGAAAGTCTTGTAGCGCAAGGGGCTGAGGTTATTCATGTTGACTGGCGGCCCGCGGCGGGTGGCAATGAGAAGCTCATGTCCATCCTGGAAAGAATGAAAAGTAAAAAAGGATAGGGGTATGAAAGAATTTATCGTTGCTTGTGTGCAAATCGCAATTACCCCAAATAATGTCCAGGCGAATGTTGATAAGGGAGTCGCCTGGCTGAAAAAAGCGGTCTCAGAGTATGCCGCCGAACTGGTCGTATTTCCCGAGACGGTGACTACAGGATATGAGACCGGTCTCAGCGCTGAAGAATTGTGGGACCTTGTTGATGAGGCTCCGGGTCGGATAACTCACGATATTCAGGAAGCGGCGAAGGAATTGGGAGTCCACGTTGTTTGGCCATCCTACCGGCGCGCGGGTGAACGCGGCTTTGTATACAATTCATCAATACTGATCGGCCCCAATGGGGAAATCATTGGCATCTATGATAAAACCCATCCTGCCCCGTGGGAACGCCGCGATAAAGGCGGTTGGGCGGAGGTCGGCAATCGCGCGGACGTGTTCGAGACAGCCCTGGGTAATATTGGCATGATCATTTGCTATGATGGCGACTTTCCAGAACTCTCACGCCTACTGGCGGTAAAGGGCGCCGATATCATTGTCAGGGCATCTGCTTTCCAGCGCAGTTATGATATTTGGTATATCACGAATTCCGCCCGTGCTTATGATAATCATGTTTTTGTAGTCGCCAGTAATATTGTGGGGCCGGATGCTTGTGGAAATTATGGCTTCGGTCATAGCATGATCGTAAATCCCATTGCCTGGCGACTGGCTCAGGCGCGCGGTACTGAAGAAATTATCGCCGCTAAACTCGACCCTGACCCGTTACGCTACGTGACTTGGGGGAGCAAAAGCCCTCAGAAATTCGACCATTTGGAAGACCGAAACCTTGCCCTGTACGAGGAGATTTTGAAAGAGAGGCGCGCTCGATTCGAAATCGGGAAACGTTCATCCAAAAAAGGGCCAAGACCCTAAAGGTCTCCTTTGTATAGCCCCCACGCGTTTCATGCAGAGTTCTCATGCCAACTTGAATTCTGGTTTGCTTGAAAAGACCTTTAGGGTCTGCCGTGCTATGAAAAAACTTCACCAAAAGGATACACTCATGGATATTGAAAAAGCAAATACCGAAGCTACCCAGCGCATGATGGAAGCCCGGCCGATTGCCACCACTATGGCAAAGGCGATTGACGTGGTACCCGGTATACACGACAACATGCTCCTTCATGCTGGTCCTCCGGTTACCTGGGAGCGCATGGCTGGCCCGATGAAAGGCGCCATGATGGGCGCTTTGATCTTTGAAGGCAAAGCCAAAAATGGCGAAGAAGCGGAGAAGATGCTCAAATCAGGCAAAATCGAGTTTTCACCCTGCCATGAGCACATGTGCGCCGGCCCAATGGCTGGCGTGATCTCACCTTCCATGCTTGTCTATGTTGTTGAGAACCAGACCCACAAGATCAAATGCTTCTCCAACCTCAATGAAGGCCGCGGCAAAGTCCTGCGCATGGGCGCGTACAGCCAGGAAGTATTGGATAGATTACGCTGGATGGAATCCACACTGGGTCCAACGATCAAAGCCGCATTGGAAGCGATCGGCGGCATTGATATTCGCGCAATCCTTTCCAAGGCTCTTCACATGGGCGATGACGGGCATAACCGCCTGGACGCCGCCTCTGTATTGTGGACAACTCAATTAGCCCCTTACATAGCTAAAACCGCCAAAGACAGCGCCACCGCGTTTGAAGCGATCAAATTCCTCGGTGAGAATGCTTTGAGCATTCTCAACCCCGTCATGGCTGGTTGCAAGTCAATGACCGCCGCCGGTCATAATGTGGAAGGCAGCACGATCGTCACCATCATGGCTCGCAACGGCACCGATTTCGGCATCAAGGTCAGCGGTTTGGGAGACAAATGGTTCACTGCACAATCCCCGATCGTTAAAGCGCTTTACTTCCCTGGTTTCAAAGAATCAGACGCCTGCCGCGATATTGGCGACAGTGTCATCACTGAAACTGCCGGTATCGGTGGTTTTGCCATGGCAACGGCCCCCGCCCTGGTTACCTTCATCGGTGGTGTACCCAAAGACGCCATCAATACCACCCTCGATATGTACGAAATCACCTATGCCGAACACAAACATTTCACCATTCCATTCCTTGATTTCCGCGGCACCCCAACCGGTATTGATATCCGCAAGGTTGTCGAAAAACAGATCACCCCGCGTGTGAACACGGGCGTCGCTCACAAGGATCCAGGGGTTGGACAGGTCGGCGCTGGTGTTGTTTCAGCCCCAATGAGCTTGTTCGAAGAAGCGCTTGTCGCATTCGCTGATAAATATGGTTTCTAATCCTATACTCTGAAAAACGGAGGCTACGATGGACCGAGGAAGTTTTATTAAGATGATGAGTGAGGCCAAGTTATACGACCTGACTCAAGGTTGCAGTATTTTTACTCCCCCCTGGCCAGGTGAAAAATCGCTTGAAGTGCACTTTTTCAAACGTGTCACCGGCGCTTATGGCGGCGGACAAGGCGCGAATGGTCAGATCCTGAATTGGAGCAACACGGTTGGCACGCACCTGGTGGGTGAACGGGCATTTCACTCTGGCGGCCGCGCAATCGCCGATATTCCTTTGGAAGACTTGTGCGGTCCCGGCGTGATCGTTGACATTTCGGATATGGTTTCCGATTACAGCATCATCACCCCGGAAATGATCACGAAGAAAGCCGAAGTTAAAAAAGGTGACATTCTGATCATTAACACCGGGTATCACAAATATTCCTGGGACCAGCCGCAAGTGAACAACGACAAGGCGCAGGGCGGCGTTGAATCCATGGAGTTTGGTTTTCTCGTGCGCCACCCGGGTCCTTCAATAGAATTTTACAAGTGGGCACTGGATATGAACCTCAAGGTCGTCGGTGTGGATTGCGGCGCTGCTGAACATCCCATGAACACCCCGATCCGCCGCATGCATGAAAATCACTTTAGACTGGCTGAAGAAAAA
>DATDRD010000027.1:0-4278 GCA_035291925.1 Anaerolineales bacterium | reverse complement strand
CGCCTGACCACCCCCCAACCAATAGCTGAAGCGGAGCGACGGTTATCTTGTATGTGTCCTGTGCCAGACGAATGACGTGCTGGTATTCTTCCGGCAGAGATTGAAAATCGGTTGTCAGTTCTGGCATTGCTTCAGCCTTTTCATTCGGAAATCGTAGCTATCATGACAGGGCTTGAGTCGATCTAACACCACGAGGACGGCTATCAGGTGGATTCGCTGGGCAAACCTTGGAGAGTTGTTAAATCGAATGGATAGTATATCGGTACTTTGACGCAAAGCATAGGTAGACGAAAGCGGAGTCCGCCGAAGCGCTGCGAAGGAACTGCAGAGCGCTGGCGCCCAACTAGTCCGCTGTGTTGGGCACCTTTCAGTGGGTATTTGTTTGCCATGCTTCAATCACTTTCTCCGGCAATCGTTTACCGGCTACCGCGATTTATTCAGTCGCATGATCTGTCTCATCTCCTGCCTGGCGGGTGTAGCGGAAATTACAAAACGGTGCACCTTCCATGATGGTCTGGGTGCGGGTCAGGGCTACTTCCGGGTTGAACCCCTGAATCAAGGCAAAGTCTCGATTGCACGAAAGCAATGCGCCGAGTTCAGGGATGCCGAGGGCGCGGTACATTTCAGCGTACCGACAACGATTGACGTTGAACGATAGGCGCTCATTGTTCTGCTCCAGCACATCGATCTCCAATGCTCCTCCGCGCTTCCAGTATTCGAGTGATTGGTTGAAGTGCTCCAGTGAGTCGCCACCCATTGCTGTGACCAGTTGCGCGCCCTGAGTTCGGGCCACTTCGATGATCGTGTCTCGCAATATAGCCAGTACGCGCTCGCGGTCAAATTCCGTGGCCAGCGCTTCGATGAACGGCGCCAGGATGCGGGCCTCGATCTCGCGGCGGGTGAGCACGCCCACTTCATGCAGGCGGTCGGGGGGGAGGGGTGGTTTGTCCATTGTTATCCTTTCAATGACAGATGTGAGACAAATAACGCTGTAATCAATCGCGGGAAGAAGTCCCGGCAAGTTTGACGTGTTCTCCAGCCGGGGCCGGGAACACGTTGAGCATGATCCAGCTGTGACGAGAAGAGTATGACTACGTGATATTGGTGCCCTGCGCAGCATGAAAAGTGGTTCCGACAAGTTCAATGACCAAGGGCCAGTCGCCGAAGCGCAGCGCAGGGACTGCAAAGTGCTGGCGCCCGCCCAGTACGCTTTGTTGGGCAAACTCACGGAGCGCCGGACTCGCTGACTGAAAAAAACGACACTGCCAGGATGACAGGATTTTTACACGCAATGTCTCGATACAGCTACGCTTGTCGACAACCGCTTAATCTTTGGCAACTACCAAAAAGAACACGGTGTACCCATACGTTGGATAATCAAACCCTTTGACTTTACAAATCAAGAACATTATCAAGTCCATGACGTAGACCAACGAATGTATTGACCTTCCGAATTGCCAATAGAGCACCATCCACATAAGGTTGGGCACTACTGCCCGAGTCATGGCGAATTGTGAGTTTTTGGTCAGGCATGCCAAAAATGATTTCCGCCGAAATTGTATATCCAGGCAATCGGATGGAATGAATTTGTGATCCTGTCAGGCGTGCGCCGCGTGTCTCTACGATTCCCAGGGTTTGCTCCAGTGGGACGGTCAGTTCTGACGGGCGAATGCTTGACAGCCGATAAGCCAGTTCGCGCGCTGTTCCGCTTGGTGCGTCTTTTTTGCCATCATGTGCATAATCAATGATTTCCCACTGGGGAATATATCTGGCTGCGATTTCGGAAAATTTCTGCAATAAGACCACGGTGAGAGCAAAATTACCAACTGCTAATACCCCCAGTCCGCGGTGTTCAGCGACTGTCGCAATTTCGGCATAATCTGCGTTTGTTAATCCCGATGTACCAATAACAACATGCGCTCCCTGTTGTAATGCTGCCAGGACGTTGGACTTGGCGACATCTGGTTTTGTGAACTCGAAAAATACATCACATGGATGTGCGAGTGCTTCCTGCGCAGTTGCATATATTGGACAATTTAGAAGCGGTTCATCCAGCACATCACCCAGAATATGCCCGGCATGAGTGCGTGATACCGCAGATACAAGAGTAATATCGTGGGATTTGGCAATAGCGAGGGCCAGGGCTGAACCAGCCCATCCAGTTGCGCCTGCGAGACTGATGCGAATTGACATGATTCCTCTTTGTTGTTTTATAAGTAAAACGGAGATTGTTGGTTGCCCAACGGTTTGCGGTCTGCCCCGGGCAATCGCTCGGGGCTTCTTGCTCATCGAAAAAAACTTCGCTGCCTTATTGTTCCCCTCTCTGATCGCGTCCCGGCAGGAATACCTACAGCGTGTTTAATCTTCCGCTGTTCGATTGGGCGGCCTTTACATCCCTCAAGATTTCATCAATATTATTGTAGCTGCCATCACAGAGAATGGCACCAATGTTGAATCGGATTTCCTCCATTGAATGCTTGGCCAATGAAGATTGAAAGCGGTTTACAATCATTGAAAGGATTTCCCTGCCCTGGATATTCTCAACCAGGATGTAGAAATTATCTTTATCGAATCTGGCAAGGGTATCGGTGAGGCGTAAACTTGCCCTTAATAACTTTGCAAATTCCGGCAGGCCGGGTACTTTCGGTGTCATATCAGGTTTGGTTCTGACGCGGTTCCTCGAATCCGGGCTCACCAATAGAACTCCAAACATGTTTTCCTTGATTTCCCTGCAATTCCTGAGTGCGAAGCCCAACCGGTGGATGAAAAAAGACCGATTATAAAGACCGGTAGACTTATCCCATGGATTATTTCCAAATGGGCGCTTTTCCATCGTTTTGTCATCTTGGAACAGCCGCCAAACCAGATCCGTCAGTTGGTTTGGGCTGACAGGTTTCATCAAGACCAGGTCTGGCTCATCAGGGAGGTCGGCAGCGATTTCTGAATAACCTGTGACTACAACCACGCGAATCTGTTTCAAACGATCGTCAGCTTTCAATATTTTTAGAACTTCAACCCCGGATACTCCAGGCAGATTTAGATCGAGCAGGACGATATCCGGAGAGCTTTTATAAAGATTCTCAACGGCCACTTTGCCATTTGCAACGATCTCTGTGCGATAACCGGCCATATCCATGACATGACGGTAATAGGATGCAATATCGCGATCATCCTCGATGATCATCACAAAGGGTGTTTTTGCCTCAATATTCATCCTTCGTCAATCCATTCATTATTTCGCATCCGGAAAGTAATATGAAATAATCTCATCGCTGTCCATCTACGGACGACACCACCAACACGATTGCATAACGGCTTATATCCAATTCTACAACCAAACCTTGGGAGATTCAATCACGAATCCTAATAACCCTCTCCCTGTGAGACATCTTGCCCGCAGGGTAGTGGTGTTTGTAACATCAGCGGTGGGTCAATTTATTTTCCCACTTTGGGGCCTGATTTAAGGCTCACCCACATATTTTCTCCCACCGGAACCACGTAATTGGCACAAGAACCATGCTGAAAATAAGGGTTTTCTCCCACCATTAAAAAAACCCACCGCCTATGTTACAGAGTCGGGTAGTGCGGGGCGGGCACTTCGACAGGCTCAGCACAAGCGTGGACAATGCTTGGGAGCAGAAAAAACCCGAAGCCAGTGTCTCGACAAGCTCGACAACCAAAAAATGCCTGTAGACCGCGCACTGCGAAGCGTCCCACACTGCCTGCCCTGAGCCTGTCGAAGGGTCCACTGCACGCGCGGGTTAGCCCGCCAGATGCCCTACCCATTTCGGTGTGCCGTGTGACATCTATCCCCCATGCGGTTGCCCTAAATACGGGAAGTCAGCCAGATAGTCGGTGTGTGGCTCCACCAGATCCGTGGTGATCCGCCCCTGGGTCATCAGGCTCAGCCCACTATCGACGATGTCGTCCGCGAGCTTGCGGCCATTCGGGTAGCCCGCCGCACTCGTATAATCATAGCGCAGGATACTGGGAAGCCACTCTAGCAGTTTGTCGGAGAACCCAGATATTGTACATTCTCATCCGTACATATAGGTGTTGCACTTGGAAACCACCAACATGTGGCGGCTCTTCACTGGAAAATAGCTTCTCTCCGACAACCTGCTAGGGCGATCTGAGTCGCCTCGGCCTCACTGTAGCCAAATCCCTGAAATACAGCCACAAACTTTGCAAGAAAAAGCGCCCGTTGCTGCATGGGGGGCGTGCCGTTGAACGCATGCTTGTCCGCCTCCGTCAGATTGAAGAAGTTGGTCCCGCGGG